>JAEXBL010000185.1 GCA_023394015.1 Pseudomonadota bacterium
CGCTCGTACTTCGCCCGCAGCGCCGCAGCCGAAGGCGGCGATGCCGCTGCACCCGCGGCCCAGCCAGAAGCAGCCGCCACCGTGCCAGCGCCGCAACCGCCTGCCGAAGCCGTGCCGGCCGAGACCAGCGCTGCACCGGAAGCCGCGGTCACGCCCGCACCGGCGCCCACGCCGGCAGCGGCAGCAAGTGCCGACAGCCAGCAGCCCGCCGCCCTGCCCCGGGTGACGCCGTTCGCCCTGCCGCTGGGCGAGCTGGAATCGCTGGCCGAGTCCGCCGGCCTGCAATGGGTGAACTCCGACGCCGACAAGGTGGCCTCCGTGCAGGCCGCCATCGCCGCCGAGCCGCAACCCATCCACGTGCCGCGCGAGCGCCCGCCGCTGGTGGAGATCGACGACGGCCCGCTGGTGCTGGTGGAAACGCGCAAGGACCTGCGCCAGGTGACCCTGCCGTTCGAGCAGGGCGGCACGCCCACGCACTGATGCGCGCGCCGCGGCCCGCAGGCAGAGTGCGGTGGCGTGCGCGCCACACCGCGCGCGTCGCCCATGGGCCGCCGGGCGCTTCGGAAACTGCAGCGCCCGGCGCCTGTCACGCCAAGGCTGCGGCGCCCTCCACCCTGCGCCCGCGCCAGCCGGCGGCATGCCGGCCAGCGCCCATGCGCCCTGGGCCTGTCATGGCTTGCCCCCAAACAGGCCCGATGCGGTTAGGCTAAAAGGTTTAGGCGGGTGGGGTTTCGTCGTGCAGTATCGCCCCGCCCTGTTGCATAGCTCCGTCTCCCCCACGCCATGGCACGATCCACCGTTCTCATCGTCACGCCCGAGCAGACGCGCTCGCTCGAAGTCGACACGCGCCTGCTGGCCTGGTTGCGGCCCATGCTGTGGGGCCTGGGCGCCAGCACGGTACTGCTGACGGCGGGCCTGCTGGGCCTGGGTGCACATACCCTGGGCGCCCGCATCGACAGCCAGCAGGCGCTGGACGAGCGCCGGCAGGAGATCGACGCCCTGCGCCAGGAAGTGGCCGACCTGAAGAACTTCACCTCGACCGAAATCAACGCCAAGCTGGCGGCGCTGAAGAAGTCCGAGCAGATGATCGGCGACCTGCAGGCCTACCTGCAGGCGCGCGGCGTCAACGTCAAGCCGGTGTCGGTCGAGCCGCCCAAGGGCCAGCCCAACCCGGCCGCCGGCGGTCCGGTGGTGCAGCACCACATCGCCCGGCCCCTGCCCTACACCGGCAGCTTTGCGCGCGACGCGGGCGACCTGCTGGAGGCGCTGCAGTCCGTTCCGTTCGGCCTGCCGCACGATGGGCCCCTGTCCTCCGGCTTCGGCCTGCGCCCCAACCCCTTCACCGGGCGCGGCCGCGAATCGCACGGCGGGCTGGACTTCAAGGGCCGCACGGGCGATCCCGTGGCGGCCACCGCCGCCGGCCGCGTGGTGTTCGCCGGCCGCCAGAGCGGCTACGGCAACCTGGTCGAAGTGGCCCACGCCCACGGCTACAACACCTTGTACGCCCACCTGTCGCGCATCGACGTGCGCAAGGGCCAGCAGCTCAGCGCCGGCGACGTGGTCGGCCTGCTGGGCTCCACCGGCCGCTCCACCGGCCCGCACCTGCATTACGAGGTGCAGCGGCGCGGCGAGCGCCTGGACCCCGAACACTTTCTGGCACTGGGCGACATCCCCAGCGCCACCCCCTGACCCCGGATCAGACCTCAAGAGGCCAGCGCATGTTCGGCTCCAGCAAAGACAAATCCAGCAAAGACAAGTCCCCCACCCGCCTGCTCGACAGCGCGGCCGCCAAGCAGATCGACACCGTGATCGCCGAGCAGTGCACGCTGGAAGGCGACCTGACGACCAAGCACTCGGTCAAGGTCGATGGCCGCATCCAGGGCACGCTGCGCGCCGAAGGCCGCGCCATCATCGGCGAGTCCGGCAGCGTCAAGGGCGACGTGCACGCGGCCGACTTGCTGGTGCTGGGCCGGCTGGAAGGCAACGTGCACGCCCAGCGCCTGCACCTGCAGGCCAGCGCGCAAATCCACGGCAACATCGAGGCCGAAACGCTGCAAGTGGACCCCGGCGCCCGCTACCAGGGCAGCGTGACCATGCGCGACGCCGGCAGCGCCAGCCCGGCCGTGCTGCCCTTCGCGCCCTCGGCCGACAAGGCCGCGGCAACGGCCAAGGCCTGAGCCTACCCCGCCCGCCCGGCCCGCACGCGCCCGCAGCGCGGGCATTGCATTCCGACACCCGCCTGTCACCGCATCTGCAGTAAGCTGCAGCGTTGCCGGCGCCCGCGCCGGCAAAACGCGGCACGCCATAGGCATTGCCTAAACATAGGTTAGATAAAATGAATTGATAAATCAATAGACTTGATCTATCATTCATTCACCGTCATTTGATCAACCAAGGAGAAAAGCATGTCCCTCATCAACACCCAAGTCCAACCCTTCAAGGCCCAGGCTTTCCACAACGGCGAGTTCGCGGAAGTGACCGAGAAGAACCTGTCCAACGGCAAGAACTGGTCGGTGGTGATCTTCATGCCGGCCGCCTTCACCTTCAACTGCCCGCCCGAGATCGAGGACGCGGCCGACCACTACGCCGAGTTCCAGAAGGCCAACGCCGAGGTCTACATCGTCACCACCGACACCCACTTCAGCCACAAGGTGTGGCACGAAACCTCGGACGCCGTGGGCAAGGCCAAGTTCTTCCTGGTCGGCGACCCCACGCACCAGCTCACCAACGCCTTCGGCGTGCACATTCCTGAAGAAGGCCTGGCCCTGCGCGGCACCTTCGTGATCGACCCCAGCGGCACGATCAAGACCATGGAAGTGCATTCCAACGAAATCGCCCGCGATGTGACCGAGACCGTGCGCAAGCTCAAGGCCGCCCAGTACACCGCCGCCCACCCCGGCGAGGTGTGCCCCGCCAAGTGGAAGGAAGGCGAGAAGACGCTCAAGCCCTCGATCGACCTGGTCGGGAAGATCTAAGACCACCCCGAAGCGCGCTGCGCGCGCCTCCCCTCAAGGGGCGCACCGAGCGGCCGGGCCAAGCCCGCTCCGCCGGTGCCTCGACCCAGCGTCGAAGCGCCGCGCCTTGCTACTCCCGCCGAACGGCGACAGGGCGCCCATGCCCTGCCGTTCGGCTTTTTATTGACCACATCTGCCTCTGGCGCCTGGCCCCCCGAGCGACAGAAGCCATCAGACAAGGAGCCCCCACCATGTTGGACGACGACATCAAGCAACAACTGACCGCCTACCTCGAGCGCGTGAAGGAGCCGTTCGAGATGGTGGCCTCGCTGGACGACGGCGACAAATCCCGGGAACTGCGCGAGCTGCTGGAAGAAGTGGCGCACGCGCGGCCCGACATGATCAGCCTGCGCACCGACGGCCAGGACGCGCGCAAGCCCTCCTTCACCCTGGCCCGCCCGGGCAGCGACACACAGCTGCGCTTTGCCGCCATCCCCATGGGCCATGAATTCACCTCGCTCATCCTGGCCCTGCTGTGGACCGGCGGCCACCCACCCAAGGTCGAGGCCGACGTGCTGGCGCAGATCAAGGCGCTGCAGCCGGCGCAGGACCTGAACTTCGAGGTCTACATGAGCCTGTCCTGCCACAACTGCCCCGGCGTGGTGCAGGCGCTCAGCCTCATGGCCATCTACAACCCGCGCATCAAGACCACCATCATCGACGGCGGCCTGTACCAGAACG
>JAEXBL010000207.1 GCA_023394015.1 Pseudomonadota bacterium
GCGCTCGACGATGCCGAAGGGCGCGGCGGCGAACTTGGCCCGCGGCGGCATCGGGCCGGTGGCGATCTTCCGCGGAAAGCTGGCGGCGTTGGCCAGCGCGCGGCCGCTGGCGTCCTTCAAGTCGGGCGGCAGGCTGAGCGTGAAGCCGCTGCGCTCGGGCAGCGGCGCGGCAAAGCGCAGGGAGTCCACCAGCGCGTCGGCGGCTACCTCGTCGCCAAAGATCGGCTCGTATTCGGCCTTGTCCGAGCGCAGGCGCACGTGCGCCGCCAGCCGGCGCGGCACCGGGGCGCTGAAGTCCAGCCGGATCGGCCGGATCGGCATGCAGGCGGCCTGGGCGTTCTCGCGCTCGCAGCTCATGCTGGCGGTGAAGGGCTCGCGCACGGTGAAGGCAAAGCGGCGCTCCACGTTGTTCTGCACGCCGCTGGGCGTGGCCACGCCCTTGCCGTAGACGACTTGCACGCGCGCGGCCGGCGTCAGCCGGCGCTGGCAGCTGAAGGCGGCAAAGCGCTGCGGCTGCTCGGTGGCGAGCTTGTCCTGGTACAGCGCCTTCAGCAGCGTGGCCCGCGCCTCGGCACCCAGCGGCTGGATGGGCACGCGCTCGCCCAGGCCGTCCACGGCGCACCAGACGCTGCTTTGCAGGCTTTCGGGCGTGGCCGGGCCATTGAGCCGCAGCACGAACACCTGTTCTTCCTCGATGGGCTCGGTCACGTCCGGCCAGATGCGCTGCACAAAGGGCCCGCCGGTGTGGAACTGGTAGCTTCTGGCCGTCGTCAAGGCAGCGCCGGCGGCCGACCTGAAGCCGGCCACCGGTGTGACGCGGCAGCGCACGCCCGGCGGCAGGTCGGCGCTGAAGTCGTACACCCACTCGCGCGCGCTGGTCCAGCGGCCCTGGCCCCGGGAGGCGGCGGCGTTGTCGCAGGACACGGTCAGCGGCGCCGGCGCCCGCGCATCGCCAAACCGCACCGCATCGGCGCTGAACCTGGCCCGGATCTGGTGGACCCGCGCCACCTCGCCCTGGGGCGAGAGGCTGGTGATGTTCAGTGTCTGGGCGCCGACGGCCGCGGCCCCGGCGGCGCTTGCCAGCCAGACCAGGGTGTGAAGGCCACGCCGCAGGGCAGTGGTGGGGTGGGGCAGGGGCATGCGGGGCTCCGGTGAATGGCTGCGCAGAGGGTGCGGGTCGGCCGATAGGGTAACAAACGGTCGCCTGGATACTGGGCCGGGCAGGGTGTGAACGTCGGGTGCGCGACAAATCCTTACAATTTCGATCCATGGTGCGGCGGCCAATCCATGGCCGTCACCGCAGTACAGAAAGTCCATGAACACCACCGCATCACCCCATTCAGCACGCCCGCCGCGCCGAGGTTCGCCCAGCGGGCCGACGCCGTTCTGGCTGCGCCTGAACAGCTTCTTCGCCTTTCCGTTCCAAAGCGAGCCGATGCTGTACGCGCTGCTGCTGTCGAGCAGCGGCCTGCTGATCGGCGTGTTCCTGAAGCTGCACATGGTGCTGGGCATCCTGGCCGTGCTGCTGGGCTACCTGCTGGCCGTCAGCCGCTACGCCTTCAAGGTGATGGCGCTGGCCTCGCAGGGCCTGCTGCGCACCGCCGACTACCCGCGCCACAACGACCCGGACTGGAAGCCGCTGCCCTGGAAGCTGTTCGCCCTGCTGGTGGTGCAGGGCATGGTGCTGGGCTTCGTCGGCCGGCGCAGCCCGGAGCTGTACTGGGTGTTCAACCTGCTGGTGTCGCTGGCGCTGCCGGCGGCGGTGATGGTGCTGGTGCAGTCGCTGAGCTTTCGCCAGGCCATCAACCCGCTGCTGCAGTGGGAGACGATCCGCGCCATCGGCGCGCCCTACCTGCTGCTGTGCGGGTTCCTGTTTTTGCTCAGCATGGGCGCGCCCATGGTGCTGGGCCTGCTGCTGCCGGCGCTGGGCATGTGGCTGGCGCTGCCGGTGATGTTTCTGGTCATCAGCTACTTCACCTGGGTGATGGCGGCGCTGATGGGCTACGTGATGTACCAGCACCACGAGGCGCTGGGCATCGACCTGTTGCCCGGCGGCGGCGAGGACGCGCCGGCCACGGCCACCGCACTGTCGCCCGAGAAGCTGGCCGAGCGCGAGCTGGATGCCGAAGTCGGCCAGCTGATCGCCGACGGCGACCTGACCGGCGCCCTGGCCACCGCCCGCGAGGCCGTGCGCGTGCAGCCCGACTCACCCGCGGCGCACCGGCGCTACCACCAGGCGCTGCTGCGCTCCGACCAGACCGCCACCCTGGCCGACCACGGCCAGCGCATGATCGCGCTGCTGCTGGCCCGCGGCGAGCGCACCGAGGCCCTGCGCACCTGGAGCGCCTGCCAGGGCAAGGTGCCCGACTTCAGCCTGCCGGACGCCACCCACACCCTGGCGCTGGCGCAAAGCGCCTGGCGGGCCGGCGAGGCGCGCACCGCGCTGGCCTTGCTCAAGGGCTTCGACAAGCGCTACCGCGGCCACCCCAACGTGCCCGATGCCTACGAGCTGATCGTGCGCGTGCTGGTGCAGGGCCTGGGCCGCGAGGAAACCGCCCGCCCGATCCTGAAAGCGCTGCAACAGCGCTGGCCCGACAGCCCGCAGACCCGCGAAGCCGAATGGCTGCTGCGCGGGCAGGGGTGAGGCGTGCTTTTGTTTGGATAGCGGCTCGCGCCGACTTCCCTTTGGTTTCAAGACGAAGCGCTTGAAAAGTCCGCTGGGAGGGCGTGAGCAGTTGGTGTTTTGAACGGCCTGACCCTCACCCCAACCCTCTCCCGCATGCGGGAGAGGGAGCAATCCGCCCAAGGCCGAGCGCAGCGATGGCCCGAATGGTCTTCACACCCCCTCTGGCCGTGCCGAGAAGCGCAGGGCATGGGGCGGGCCGGGCAGCGCAGCATGCCCGGCTTCGTGCTCTGACTCGCTGCGGTTGTCTGAGCGGAGCGCCGCAGGCGCGCAGCGAGTTCCGCAGCGCCGCCCCATGACCGAGCATCGCAGGTTGCCCCGGAGCGAAGCGCAGGGGACACGGCCAGTGGGGCCGCCGTTTCTTTGCCTACTTTCTTTTGGGGGGTGTAGAAGAAAT
>JAEXBL010000218.1 GCA_023394015.1 Pseudomonadota bacterium
GGCCAGGCGCCGCTTCACCCTGGCCGACCACCGCGCCGCCACCGAGGGCGTGGAATGCCGCAAGGACAAGGACGTGATCGACGAAACGCCCGCCGCCTACAAGGACATCGACGCCGTGATGGCCGCACAAAGCGACCTGGTGGAGGTGGTGCACACGCTCAAGCAGGTGGTGTGCGTGAAGGGCTGAACCCGCGCGCCCACACTCAGGCCGTGCCCGACAGCCGGTACGGCTCCTCGAAGGCCCGGAAATCCTTCTCCGCCAGCGCGCCGTCGATCCAGGCGCGCACGCCGGGCAGCGCGCACACGTGGTCCATGTAGGCCGCCACCTCGGGCGGCACCGGCAGGGCGTAGGTCTTCAGGCGCATCACCACCGGGGCGTAGAAGGCGTCGGCGATCGAGAAGCGGCCGAACAGCAGCGGCCCGCCGTGCTCGGCCAGCAGGGCCTGCCACATGGCCACCAGCCGGTCCAGGTCGGCGCGCACGCCGGGCTGGTCGCGCAGGGCCAGCGCGCCCACCTCGGGCAGCTGCGCCTCGATGTTCATGCCGCAGGCGCCGCGCAGCGCGGCAAAGCCGCTGTGCATCTCGGCGCACACGCTGCGCGCGCGGGCGCGCTTGTCGGTCTCGCGCGGCCACAGGTGCAATTCGGGGAACTGCTCGGCCAGGTATTCGGCGATGGCCAGCGTGTCCCACACCACCAGTTCGCCATCCACCAGCACCGGCACCTTGCCCACCGGGCTGATGCCGGCCAGGCTGCGCTTGAACTGCGAGCCTTCGTCGAAGCTGTCGAAGCGCAGCATCACCTCCTCGAAGGCGATGCCGGCCTGCGTCATCAGCACCCAGGGGCGCATGGACCAGGACGAGTAGTTCTTGTTGCCGATGTAGAGCTTGAGCATGGCGTTCTCCGGTGTCCTGCGGCCATGCTAGCGCGCCCGACGGCGCAGATTGATGCTGTTGAAAACGGCCATTGATGCGCCATGGGCATGGGCGCGCTGCCTGCTCAATCGCCGCGCCTGGGCGATGCGTCAGTATCGGCCGGCTCAGCAGCGGCGGGGTTCACCACGCGCGGGATGAGCGCGAACACCGCCAGCGCCAGCGCGGCGGTGATCAGCGCCGTCACCTCCCGGCCCAGGCCGCAGGCCATGCCGATGGCGGCCGTCAGCCACAGGCCGGCGGCGGTGGTGAGGCCATGCACGTGCTCCTCGCCCGCCGTTTCGTACTTGAGGATGGTGCCGGCGCACAGAAAGCCGATGCCGGTGACCACGCCCTGCATCATGCGGCTCAGGTCGCCGATGGCCATGCCCATCTGGCTGGGCAGCAGCACGAACAGCGCCGAACCCAGCGCCACCAGCATGTGGGTGCGCACGCCGGCCGACTTGCCCTGGCTTTCGCGCTCGTAGCCCAGCAGCAGGCCGAGCAGCAGCGCCAGCGACAGCCGCAGCAGGATGCGCAGCGCCTCGGGCAGGTCGGGCACGTCGGAGAATTCCGAGGCCACGGTCTGCAGCACGGTGGTCCAGAAGGCATCGCTCATGCCGGCGAGGCTCGCACGGCAGGCCCCGGCCGTCTGTCGGCCAAGGGCTTGTTCGGCGCCTTCAGCGCCCGGCCGAGCGGCGGTAGCGGTCCAGCCGCGCGTGCACGCCGTCGTTGCCCAGCAGCAGCGGGCCCACGCCGGACAGCGGCGCGGCGCGGATGCCCAGCGCCTCCAGCCCCGGCACCTGGCCGCTGGCGACGTTGTCGACCTGCATCGAGTCCAGGTTGTCGCGGCTCATCAGCGGCTGGCCGGGCAGCAGCTCCAGCGCCAGCGCCTGCAGCCGGCCCAGCGCGCGCGGCAGGCCGATCACCGGGCGCCCGCGCCCGCCGGCCACACCGGCCCACTGGGCGCTGGCCTTGACCAGCTCGCGCAGCGTCCACACCTCGGGGCCGCAGCACTCGTAGGTCTGGCCGATGGTGGCGTCGTCCTGCAGGCAGGCCACCACGGCGGCCGCCACGTCGCGCACCCACACCGGCTGAAAGCGCGCGTCGGCGCCGGCCAGCGGCATCACCGGAAACATCTTCTGCAGCCGCGCGAACAGGTTCAGGAACTGGTCCTGCGGGCCGAAGATGACGCTGGGGCGCAGCACCGTCAGCCGCAGCGAGCCGACCTGCGCCGCCTGGCCCAGCACGGCCTCGCCACGCGCCTTGCTGCGCTGGTACATCGAGGGGCCATCGGCCGCCGCGCCCAGCGCGCTGACGTGCACCAGCCGCCGCCCGCCGGCCTGGGCGCAGGCGGCGGCGATGCGCTGGGGCAGCTCCACGTGCACGCGCTCGAACTCGGCCTTGCGCCCGTGCAGGATGGCGACCAGGTTGACCACCGCGTCGTGCCCGGCCACCAGGCGTGCCAGGGTATCCGGCTCCATCACGTCGGCCACGGTGACGTGCACGTTGGGCTGGCTCCACTGGTGGCGCGCGGCCGTCAGGCGCCGCGTGGGAATCGTCACCTGCACGCCCTGGCGCTGCAGGCGCTCGACCACATGGCGGCCAACAAAGCCCGAGCCGCCCAGAACCAGCACGCGAGAAATCATGGCAAATCCTCCAGATCAAGCACGAAAGCGGCTGCTGCGCCTGGCCGTCAGGCGCCCAGCAGCCCTCAAAACAAATCCATGCGCCAGCCCGGCCGCGGCCGTCCGACCGCTCAGGGCAAATCGCGCGTCAGCACCGGCTCGTCCACCGGCGCCGGGCCCACGCTGCCGAGCCGGCTTTTCAGCGACTGCGGCTGCCCGGTCAGCCAGGCGGCGTAGTCGGTGGTATTGGACAGCACTTTCTTGACGTAATCGCGCGTTTCGCCAAACGGCACATTCTCGGCCCAGATGGCGCCTTCGAGCACCGGGCCGTTGCGCCAGGCACGCGGGCGGCCCGGGCCGGCGTTGTAGGCGGCGGCGGCCAGCGGCAGCGAGCCGCGGAACTCGTCCAGCGCCAGCTTGAGGTAGCTGGTGCCGATGAGGATGTTGGTGTCCAGCTCGTTGATCATCGACGGCCTGAAGCCCTCCAGCCCGAACTTGCGCGCCGTCCACCCCGCCGTGGCGGGCATGATCTGCATCAACCCCGAGGCGCCGACGTGCGAGCGCGCGTCCAGGATGAAACGGCTTTCCTGCCGGATCAGGCCGTAGACGTAGGCCGGGTCCAGCCCGATGGCCCGCGACTGGCGCACCACCGCATCGCGGTGCGGCATGGGAAAGCGCTGCGCAAAGTCCATGAAGCCCTTGGTGCGCTCGCTGGTGTTGATGCAGCGGTCCCACACCTGGTGCTGGCAGGCCAGGTCGGCGGCGGCGTAGAGCTCGCGGTCGGGCTTGCCGCCGGGGTGGTGCAGGCTGGTCCAGTAGTTCCATTCACGCACGCCCTCGCTGCGCAGGCCCAGGGCAATGGCCAGCAGGCCGCGGTTCAGGCCGATGTGGCGGCGCGCCCAGTCGCGCTCGGCGGGGGTCAGCGGCGGCGGCGCGGGCGGCGCCACGATGGGGCGGCCCAGCTCTTCCAGCGCCAGCTTCTCGTAGAAGCCGCCGACGCCGGCGATGCCCTCCAGCAACTGGCGCGCCCGCGTGCGGTCCAGATCGCTTTGCGCCAGCGCCAGCTGGGCGCGGGCCAGCCAGTAGGTCCAGGCCGGGTCGCGCCGGGCCTCTTCGCTCATGGCCTCGACGGCGCCCTGCACCAGGCGCCACTGGCCCTGGCGCAGCGCGGCGCGCACCTTCCAGGCCAGCAGGTCGTCGCTCAGGTCGGCGTCGCGAGCGACCTTGGCGAAATAGCCCGCCGCGAACTCCGACAGCTTCAGCGTCGCCGACTTGCCGATCACGCCCCAGACCCAGTGGCGCTCCTCGGGCGTGAGCTGCGCCGCCCACTGGCCGTCCATCTGCGCGGCGGCCTGGTCGGGGTCGGCGGTGGCCAGCTTGATCAGCGCCAGCGTCACCAGCTCCTGGCGCTTGCGCGCGACCACCGGGGTGCGCGTGGCCAGGTAGCGGATGGCGCTGTTCTGGATCTGCGCCACGTCGGCGGCCACGTCGGGGGCGTCCAGCTCCACCGCGGCGCGCGCCAGCGCCGGGCGGTTGGCCTCCATGGCCAGGCGCGCCTTCAGCCACAGGTCCTGGTAGGGCAGCTGGCCGGCCTGGTGCAGCAGGCCGGCGGCCAGCAGGCAGCCGTCGTCCAAGTTGCGCTGGGCCAGCCAGTCGGTGCGCACCTGGGCCACGGCCTCGGGCGCCACGGTGCGGCCCTGGTAGACGTCAGCCGCCACGGCGTAGCAGCGCACCTCGCGGTCGTCGCGCATGCGAAAGTGCGGGTGGTGGGCGGCGAAAGTGGCCCAATCGCGCCGCTTGCCGGCCAGCAGCAGCCAGTCGTTGCGCAGGCGGTCTTCCTGGTAGGTGTTCGGGTAGCGCTCCAGAAACGCCTGCACCTCGGCCTCGCTGGCCTCTTCCAGCCGCGCCTTCAGCGCCCAGTAGGCGGCCCAGGGCTCCAGCGCGTGGCCGCTGGCCAGCGGCAGCAGCGCGGCCAGGCGGGCGGCGTCGTTGCGGCGGAAGGCCTCGCGCATCTCCAGGATCACGCCGTCGCTGGGCGGGGCGCTGGTCGGCGCTGGCGGTGCCGCGTCCTCGGCCTGTAAGGCCGCGGGTGGCGAGGCCGGCAACTGGGTCGCCAAGGGCACCGGCAGCGAAGGCGTGGGCTGCGCCACGCTGCCGGCCAGCGGCAGCAGGGCCCAGGCCGCGCAGGCGCCCAGGGTGCGCAACGGTGTCAGAATCTTCGTCGACAACAGCATCGACCCATTATGAGCACCTCGGACAAGAAGGCCTTGCGCGCGCGCCTGGTGCGCGAGCGCCTGCACCTGGAAGACCGTCTGGCGCGGGCCGATGCCCTGCAGGACATTCTGCGCATCTGGCTGATGCAGCGGCCCGACACCGTGGTCGGCGCCTACTGGCCGATCAAGGGCGAGTTCGACCCCCTGCCCGCCCTGCACCGCTGGAAGGAAGACGGCGAGCTGATGGACCAGCCGCAGCGCCGCCGCATCGGCCTGCCGGTGGTCGACAAGCTGCACAAGACGCTCAGCTTCCACGCCTGGTACCCCGGCTGCCCGATGGAGGAAGACGCCTTCGGCATCCCCAAGCCCAAGGACACCGAGCGGCTGGCGCCGACCCTGCTGTTCGTGCCCTGCGTGGGCTACGGCCCGGGCGGCTACCGGCTGGGCTATGGCGGCGGCTTCTACGACCGCACGCTGGCGGCGCTGCAGCCGCGCCCCTTCACCGTGGGCGTGGGCTTCACCAACGGCTTCATCTTCGACTTCGAGCCGGAGCCGCACGACGAGCCGCTGGACGCCATCCTCAACGACAACGGTGTGGTGTGGCCGCTGCCCGGGGTGTGAACAGCGTCACGCACCGGCCGCATGGGGCGCGGTTTCTTGCCATCCATCAACATGACGGGGCCGTGACAGGAGATAGTGGATGTTTTGTGCCGCCCGCCGGCACCCGGACACCGACAGGAGAACCACATGGACAAACCCGCCAGCCGCAAGACCGGCAGCCCGCGCGGCAGCAGCGCCAAGGCGGCGGCCAAGCGCGCGGCGCGTGCGCCGCTGGACATCAACAGCGACGTGCGCCCGGTGAAGAAGGGCGACACGCCGCCCTCGCTGACGCCGCGGGCGATCGAGGGCTACGTGGTGGAACGCGCCACCGTGTCGGCGCGCGACAAGCAGCTGGCCGCCGTGCGGCGCCTGGTCACCGACGAGGCGGCCGGCCCATTGGCCGAGCGCGCCCACAGCCTGCGCGCCATTCTGGAAGGCGCCTCGCCCGACGACCGCAAGGCCCTGCGCAAGGCGCTGCAGGAGCTGGACGCCCCCCAGGTCGAGCAAGTCAACCCCGACGAGGTGCTGTCCGACGACTGGCGCGACGGCGGCTACCCCTACAAGAACCTGCTGCGCCGCTCGGTCTATGAGAAGCAGAAGTTCAAGCTGCAGGTGGAGCTGCTGAAGCTGCAAAGCTGGGTCAAGGAAACCGGCCAACGCGTGGTCATCCTCTTCGAGGGGCGCGACGCCGCCGGCAAGGGCGGCACCATCAAGCGCTTCATGGAGCACCTGAACCCGCGCGGCGCGCGCGTGGTGGCGCTGGAAAAGCCCACCGACACCGAGCGCGGCCAGTGGTACTTCCAGCGCTACGTGCAGCACCTGCCCACCCACGGCGAGCTCGTGCTGTTCGACCGCAGCTGGTACAACCGCGCCGGCGTCGAGCGCGTGATGGGTTTTTGCACCGACAAGGAATACCAGGACTTCATGCGCCAGGCGCCCGAGTTCGAGCGCCACCTGGTCAGCAGCGGCGTGCAGCTGATCAAGTTCTGGTTCAGCGTCAGCCAGGCCGAGCAGCGCCGCCGCTTCAAGGAGCGCGCCGGCCACCCGCTCAAGCAGTGGAAGCTCAGCCCCATCGACAAGGCCAGCCTGGACAAGTGGGACGACTACACCCGCGCCAAGGAGCAGATGTTCTTCGAGACCGACACCGCCGACAGCCCGTGGACGGTGGTCAAGAGCGACTGCAAGAAGCGCGCCCGCCTGAACGCCATGCGCTACGTGCTGCACAAGCTGCCCTACACCGGCAAGGACCTGGGGCAGATCGGCAAGCTCGATCCGTTGATCGTTGGCCGCGCCCACGTGGTGTACGAGCGCGGGGAGCGGCCGCATGCGTTGTTGTAATCCCCCCTGAGTCGCGCTGCGCGCGCCATCCCCCCAGGGGGACAA
>JAEXBL010000363.1 GCA_023394015.1 Pseudomonadota bacterium
GGTCGGCCATTCCGGCTCCGGCAAGTCGACGCTGGTCAACCTGATCTGCCGCTTCTACGACGTCACCGAGGGCGCGATCGAGGTGGACGGCATCGACCTGCGCCAGATGCGCGTGGCCGACTACCGGCGCCACGTGGGGCTGGTGCTGCAGGAGCCGTTCCTGTTCTTCGGCACCATCGCCGAGAACATCGCCTACGGCAAGCCGGACGCCACGCGCGAGGAAGTGATTGCCGCCGCCCGCGCCGCGCACGCGCACGAGTTCATCCTGCGCCTGCCGCAGGGCTACGACTCGCTGGTGGGCGAGCGCGGCCAAGGCCTGTCGGGCGGCGAGCGCCAGCGCATCAGCATTGCGCGGGCGCTGCTGATCGACCCGCGCATCCTGATCCTGGACGAGGCCACCGCCTCGGTGGACACCGAGACCGAGCGCGAGATCCAGCGCGCCCTGGACAACCTGGTGCGCGGCCGCACCACCATCGCCATCGCGCACCGCCTGTCCACGCTGCGCAAGGCCGACCGCCTGGTGGTGCTGGACAAGGGCCTGAAGGTGGAAGAGGGCACGCACGAGCAGCTCATCGCCCGGCGCGGCGCCTATTGGCGCCTGTACGAGGCGCAGGCGCGGCAGGAAAAAGCCGAGCGCGAACGCATGCTGGTGCTCGACGAGGCCGAGCTGGCATCGCCGCCACCCGCCACCGCCGCACCCGCCACGGGGCCGAAGGAGCCGCGCCCATGAGCGAATCCACGGCGTTCGGGCTGCGGCGCGATGCCTTCGGCCGCCTGGTGCTGAGCGATGCCGAGGGGCGCGAGCACGTCGGCGTGGCCGCGGTGCGGGCGTTTCCCATCTCGGCGCCCGACGTGGGCGTGAGCCTGGTCGATGCCGACGGCCACGAGCTGGCCTGGATCCCGCGGCTGTCGGCGCTGGATGCCGAGCGCCGCGCGCTGCTGGCCGAGGCGCTGGAGCAGCGCGAGTTCATGCCGCGCCTGCTGCGCGTGCACGCCGTCAGCAGCTTTGCCACGCCCAGCACCTGGGACGTGGAGACCGACCGCGGCCCGACCCGCTTCGTGCTCAAGGGCGAGGAAGACATCCGCCGCCTCGGCCCCGGCCTGCTGATCGTCAACGACGCGCACGGCGTGCAGTACCTGATCCAGGACCTGATGGCCATGGACCGGCACAGCCGCAAGCTGCTGGATCGGTTCCTTTGACCGGCGGTCGCCATTCAAGCATCAAATGTGGCCCTCAAGCCCGATCGACGGGCGCGGACAACGATGGACTTGACAGTGTTTCAAGAGCGACGTCCTGGGCGACGGTCGGCCGGGACATCGCCCGCAGCGCAGGCCGCCATCACGCCAGATCGGCCAGATGCGAACCCAGGGACGAGCGCAGTCGCTCATGGACACGTTCGATGACGCGCTTGGATTCCTGCGGACCCAGGCCTTCGCTCAATTGCCGCTGAATCTGGAAATGCAGGTACAGCAAGCCGCGCAACTCGGTGAACGCGCGCTGGTTGGGCGCCGCGCACACGCTGCTGTCGTTGTCCAGTATGCGCTCGAGAATCGGCAGCTCGAGGATGCGCGCCTGGCACAGCAGCGCGAGCTGGGCGATTCGTCGGTCCACGGCCTCCAGGTCTTCCGGCCATTCCAGGCTGGCCGGTGACTCGTCTCCCATCTCGGATGCGCTCATTGCAGTTCCCGCCTTTGGTGGTGTGTCTGCCGTCTCTGTACCACATGGTGGGCAGGTGGGCATGCAGGCGCTTCAAAAAAATGCGGCCATCAAACCCGAGCGCGCTCGCTGCTCCCCGGGCAGGCGGCGTGAATGTCGCGCGCCGCATCGTACACCTTGGTCTGCACGCCCAGCAGCCCCAGCGTGGAGTGGAAGTAGTCGTCGTGCGAGAACTTCTGGTCGCGCCGCCCGGCCAGGCAGCTCAGGCGGATGCCGCTTTGCCGCTCGAAAGCCGGTGACAGCCAGACGATCCAGGGCACGTGCTTTTGCGTGTCGGGCGCAAAGCGGTAGGGCAGGCCGTGCAGGTAGAGGTTGCTCTCACCCAGCGATTCGCCGTGGTCGGACACGTACTCCAGCGCCGGCGCCCACTGCGCCTCTTGCGCTTTCAGCCAGTCGATGGTGGCGGCCAGGAAGTGGTCGGTGTAGAGGATGGTGTTGTCGTAGGCGTTCACCACCTGCTCGCGCGGGCACTGCTGCAGCGCGTTGGTGGCGCATTCGGGCATGAACTTCTTGAACGCTGCCGGCGTGCGCTTGTAGTAGGCCGGCCCGTGGCTGCCCATCTGGTGCATGAACACCACCACGCCGCGCGCGCGCCGCTCGGCCGGCAACTGCTCGATGCGCGCCTGCAGGCCGCGCGGCATCACCTCGTCGAAGCATTCGCCGTCCTGGCACAGCTCGGGCGTGGCGGCCTGCAACTGGCGGTGGTCCACCCTGGGCACGCGGTCGCACACGCCCTTGCAGCCGCCGGGCTGGTTGTCCAGCCACAGCACGGCCAGGCCCGCGCGCTGCAGCACGTCGACCAGGCCCTCGGTGTTGGCGCTGCGGTTTTCAAAGGCCTCGCGCCCCAGGTGGGAAAACATGCACGGCACCGAGGCCGCCGTGTTGGTGCCGCAGGACCACACGTTGCGCAGGCTCACCACCTGCTGCTGGGCCAGGCGCGGCGTGGTGTCGCGTGCATAGCCGTTCAGGCCCAGGTGGTCAGCCCGCGCGGTTTCGCCCAACACCATGACGACCAGCGGTGGCCTGGCGCCCGCAGCCGCGGTGGCCAGGTGCGCGTCCTCGCCCAGCGGCGCCACGGCCACGCCGCTGCGCTGGATCGGCTGGCGGCCGACGCTGGCCAGCGCATAGAAGGTGTTGAGCGGGTTGATCAGGTAGCGCAGCTGGGTGTGGTTGCGCATGGTGGCCGACAAGTCCTGGAAGAACAGGCCGCCGGTGCCTGCCAGAACCGCGCAGGACGCGCTGAACAGCAGCGCGTTCCGACCCGCCTGCCGCCCCAGGCCCGGCCAGCGCAGCGGCGTGCGCCACAGCAGCGTCAGCGGCAGCCCGGCCAGCAGCAGCAGCGCGCCCGCCAGGCGCCAGCTGAGCAGCTCGCGCGCTTCGCGCGTGTCGGTCAGCAGCACGTTGACCATCATCGTGCGGTCGATCACCACGCCGTAGCTGAGCATGAAGTACGCGCCGCCCGCGGCGGCCAGCAGCCACAGCGTCAGCGCGGGTTTCAGCGTCCAGCGCCAGTTGAGCAGGCTGAGCAGCGCCACGTGCGCGGCCGCCAGCATCAGCCCGAAGCCGATGCCAAAGGCCAGCCCTCGGCCGTTGCCCAGCTCGGGCAGGGCGGCCAGTGCGCGCCACAGCGCTGCGTTGGCGATGCTGGCAAGCCACACCGAGGCGGCCAGCAGCACCCAGGCGGGCTGCCATGCCCGAGGATGGGCGGCGCGGTGCGTGTTCGATGGTGTCCGTGAGGCGGGCATGGGGCGCAGTGTCGGCACTGCGCCTGAAGGCCGGCTTAAAGCGGTGGCCGCCGGCGACGTGGCGGCCGGGGCAGGCGGCGGTGCCCGCGGCTACAGACCCAGGGCGTCGGCCAGCTGGTTCACGCGGGTGCTCACCGCCGGGTCCATCGCCATCGGGCGGCCCCATTCGCGCTGGGTCTCGCCGGGCCACTTGTGGGTGGCGTCCAGCCCCATCTTGCTGCCCAGGCCGGCCACCGGCGAGGCAAAGTCCAGGTAGTCGATGGGGGTGTGCTCGATCAGCAGCGTGTCGCGCGCCGGGTCCATGCGGGTGCTCATGGCCCAGATCACCTCGGGCCATGCGCGCGCGTCGATGTCCTCATCGACCACGACGATGAACTTGGTGTAGAGGAACTGGCGCAGGTGGCTCCACACGCCCATCATCACGCGCCGCGCGTGGCCGGCGTAAGCCTTGCGGATGCGCACCACGGCCAGCCGATAGCTGCAGGCCTCGGGCGGCAGGTAGAAGTCGACGATTTCCGGGAAGGCGCGCTGCAGCAGCGGCACGAACAGCTCGTTCAGCACCCCGCCCAGCACCGCCGGCGCGTCGGGCGGCTTGCCGGTGTGGGTGCTGTGGTAGAGCGCGCCGTCGCGCAGGGTGATGCGCTCCACCGTCAGCACCGGGAACTCGGCGCGCTCGTTGTAGTAGCCGGTGTGGTCGCCGTAGGGACCTTCCCAGGCGTGCTGCCAGCCGCTGGCGTGGCCGGCGTCGGGCTGGATGTGGCCCTCCAGCACGATCTCGGCCCGCGCCGGCACCTGCAGCGGCAGGCCCAGCGCCGGCGCCACCTCGGTGCGGGCGCCGCGCAGCAGGCCGGCGAACTGGTACTCCGACAAGGTGTCGGGCACCGGCGTGACGGCGCCCAGGATGGTGGCCGGGTCGGCGCCGATGGCCACCGCCACCGGGTAGGGCTGGCCGGGGTGGCGGGCGCAGTGCTCGGCAAAGTCCAGCGCGCCGCCGCGGTGCGCCAGCCAGCGCAGGATGAGCTGGTTTTTCGACAGCAGCTGCTGGCGGTAGACGCCCAGGTTCTGGCGGGTTTTCAGCGGCCCGCGCGTGATGGTCAGGCCCCAGGTGACGAGTGGCGCCACGTCGCCCGGCCAGCAGTGCTGGATCGGCAGGCAGTGCAGATCGACCTCGTCGCCCGCCCACACCACTTGCTGGCAGGGCGGCTGGCGCACGGTGGCGGGCGTCATGCGCCACAGGGTCTTGAGCAGATCGCGCTGGCCCCACAGCCCCTTCACGCCGCGCGGCGGCTCGGGCTCCTTGAGCTGCGCCAGCACCTCGCCCAGGGCGCGCACCCCGGCCAGGTCGGCCACGCCCAGCGCGCGGGCCACGCGGGCCGGGGTGCCGAACAGGTTGGTCAGCACCGGCATGGCGTGGCCGGCGGGGTTCTCGAACAGCAAGGCCGGGCCGCCGGCGCGCAGCACGCGGTCGCCCAGCGCCGTCATCTCCAAGTGCGGCGAGACGGGCTCGGCAATGCGGCGCAGCTCGCCCGCGGCCTCCAGCCGGGCGATGAAGTCGCGCAGGTCGTGGCAGGCGGGGTGGGTGCTCAATCAGGCTCCATGACTTGCGTGAAGCGTCGAAGAAGCCATTGATTCGATAGTGTCTGCGGCGCTCGGCAGTCCCTGCCAGCGCGGCGCCAGATCGTGCGGCAGGCCCAGCAAGTCGAGCGCGCGGGCCACGCTGTGCCGCACGATCTGCTCCACCGTGCTGGGCCGCTGGTAGAAGGCCGGCACCGGCGGGCAGACGATGGCGCCCAGCTCGGTGGCCGCGACCATGTTGCGCAGGTGCCCCAGGTGCAGGGGCGATTCGCGCGTCAGCAGCACCAGGCGGCGGCGCTCCTTCAGCATCACGTCGGCGGCGCGGGTCAGCAGGTTGTCGCTCTGGGCCTGGGCAATGGCCGCCAGCGTGCGCATGGAGCAGGGCGCCACCACCATGCCGTGCGCGGCGAACGAGCCGCTGGCAATGGCCGCGCCCACGTCGTCCAGCGCGTGCGCCACGTCGGCCAGGGCCTGCACGGCGGCGGGGGCCAGCGCCAGTTCGTGGCGCAGGGTGCGCCAGCCGGCATCGGAAACGACCAGGTGCGACTCCACCCCCGCCATGCCCTGCAGCGCCTGCAGCAGGCGCACGCCGTACACCGCGCCGCTGGCGCCCGAGATGCCGACGACGATGCGGCGAGGCGCTTCAGTCATGGGCGGCGGCGCAGAGGGGCCGCGCTTTCAGGTCGGCCTCGATGCGCGCCAGCACCGCATCGGCCTGCGTCGGGTCGAAGTCCTGGTGGTTGCGCTTCTTGACGCCGTACTGGTGCAGCTGGTAGTGCCGCTCGGGCACCAGGCCGTGGCGCGCCAGGCTGCTTTTGACGCAGACCAGCGGGCAGCCGTCGAGCGCCACGATGGGCCGGCCCGATTGGGCCAGCCTGACCAGCTGGGGCACGTCGCCGCCCACGCCGGCGATGCACGACATCTCGGCCACGCCGCGCCGGTCCAGCTTCAGCGCCACGTGGTTGGCCAGTTGCGCGGCGCTGGAGCAGCCCGAGCACGAATACACCAGGGGCTGAGGGGCGTTCATGGGCGTTCTCTCGAAAAG
>JAEXBL010000373.1 GCA_023394015.1 Pseudomonadota bacterium
ACCTCGGCATCCGCGCCTTCAAGGAAGACCTGATGGCGCACATCCACCTCGAGAACAACATCCTGTTCGAGAACGGTTCCGGCGACGGCGGCGCATGCTGTGGCGGGCAGGCGTCAGGCTGACGACGCGGCAGGTGAGCCCGCATCGAAACGCGCTAGCGCTCCTCGGGCGCAACGCCTTCCAGGCTGCGGCGCAGGGCCTCATGCGCCGCAAGATCCACCGGCCGGTGCCGGCGTTCCTGGCTGGCCGGATACCGGCCCAGGTAGTTGCCGCCCTTGCGGTCGCTGGCCGGCCGCACCGGCCGGGGGGCGAAGCCGCCGCCGCAATTGGGGCAGACGTTGCCCAGCAGGCCTTCGGCGCAATCGGCGCAGAACGTGCATTCGAAGCTGCATATCCGGGCCTGGGTGGAGGCCGGCGGCAGCGCGGCGTCGCAGTGTTCGCAGGTGGGGCGCAGGGCGAGCATGGCAATCTCCTGGGACGGGAACCCTGAAGCTTAGGCTGCCGGGGCGGCCGCCGGCCATGCCGATCCGGACACAAAAGGAATGAAAACGGCCATACGCGCGGCGGTGCGCCGCCTGTACACTCGGAAAACCTTACGAGGACAGGGGTCTGCCGATGGCCGGAAGCAGTTTCTTCGCGTTGTTCGACGATATCGCCACCATCCTGGATGACGTCTCCGTCATGACCAAGGTGGCGGCCAAGAAAACCGCCGGCGTGCTGGGCGACGACCTGGCGTTGAACGCGCAGCAGGTCACCGGGGTGCCGGTGGACCGCGAACTGTCGGTGGTCTGGGCGGTCGCCAAGGGCTCGTTCGTCAACAAGCTGATCCTGGTTCCGGCGGCGCTGCTCATCAGCGCCTTCGCGCCCTGGGCGATCACGCCGCTGCTGATGCTGGGCGGCGCGTTCCTGTGCTACGAGGGCGTGGAGAAGCTGGCCCACAAATACCTGCCGCACGGCGATTCGCCCGAAGGCAACCATGCGGCCCGGGCCGAGGCCCTGCAGGACCAGGCGGTCGACATGGTGGCGTTCGAGCGCGACAAGATCAAGGGCGCGGTGCGCACCGACTTCATCCTGTCGGCGGAAATCATCGTCATCAGCCTGGGCGCGGTGGCCGACGCCGACTTCACGCGCCAGGTGCTGGTGCTGTCCATCATCGCCATCGCCATGACGGTGGGCGTCTACGGCCTGGTCGCCGGCATCGTCAAGCTCGACGACCTGGGCCTGTACCTCAGCCGCAAGTCCTCGCAGGCCCTGGCCTGGCTGGGCCGGCGCATCGTCGGGGCCGCGCCCTATCTGATGAAGACGCTGTCGGTGGTGGGCACGGCGGCCATGTTCATGGTCGGCGGCGCCATCCTGACCCATGGCATCGCGCCGGTGTCGGCCGCGATCGAACACGCCGCTTCCGCGGTGGGCGGCGGCGTGGCCGCGGCGCTGGTCTCGACCCTGCTCAACGCCTTGTTCGGCATGGCGGCCGGGGCAGTGGTGCTGGGCGCGGTCAGCCTGGTGAAGCGGCTGCTGGGGAAGCGCTGACCGGCGCGGGGCTCGCTGGCGAGCCCATGGCCTGGAACAGCGCCGCCGTTTCGGTCAGGCGCGCCTCGGCGTAATCGAGTTCGCGCAGCCGGGCGGCGACGTAATGCTGCTCGGCCGCGTATTCGGTGTAGGGCGGCAGCGCGCCCAGCCGCACGCGGCTGGCCGTGTTGCGGTAGGACTGTCCGGCCGCCTGCCGCGAGGCTTCGGCCGAAGCCAGCGCCTGGCCGCCGCCCTCCAGCCGCGACAGCGTGTCGGCCACGTCCCGGAACGCCATCAGCACCGTCTGCCGGTATTGCAGCAGCGAGGCCTGGTAGCGCTCCTTGGCCGCATCGCGTTCGGCCAGCAGCGCGCCGCCGTGGAACAGCGGCTGCGTGAGCGAGGCGCCCACGGCCCAGATCGCGCCGGCGCCCGACATGGCCGCGGGCCAGTTGAAGCCGGCCTGGCCCATGGAGGCCGACAGCGACAGGCTGGGAAAGAGCTGCGCCGTGGCCGCGCCCACGTCGGCCGCGGCGGCCTGCACCACGGCGTCGGCCAGCAGAATGTCCGGGCGCGAGGCCAGCAGTTCGGACGGCACCACCACCGGCACCTGCTGCGGCACGGCCAGGCTGTCGAAATCCAGGTCAGGCGGCGCCTGGTCGGGGTTGCGGCCCAGCAGCACGGCCAGCGCATGGCGCGTGGCGTGCCAGCGCGCCCGCAGCATCGGCAGCGCGGCTTCCAGTGCGGCGGCGTCCTGGTCGGCGTCGAGCGCGTCGTTCTGCGAGGCCGCGCCCAGCTCGTAGCGGCGTTGCGTATCGCGCGCCACCTGCCGCGCCAGCAGCGCCTGCTTTTCGTTCAAGGCCACGCGCTGCGCCAGCGCCGAGGCGGAGATGGCGCCGGTGACGATATTGCCGGCCAGTGCGCGCCGCGCGGATTCGAGCTGGAACGCCTGCTGCGCGAACTGCGCCGTCAGCGACAGGTTGGCGAAGCGCGCCGCGCCGAACAGGTCCAGGTCGTAGCGGGCCTGCACCTGGCCGGTGAAGACGTTGTAGCGGGCCGTGGGCTCCGGCAGGTTGGGCATGGTGAGCGCGCGCCGGCGCGTGGCGTCGGCGCCGGCGTCCACGGCCGGCATCAGCGACGAATTGACCTGGCCGCGCAGCTGTTCGCGCGCGCCGGCCAGGTTGCGCTCGGCCGCGGCCAGGTCGGGACTGTTGGCCAGGCCTTCCTGCACCAGCGCGTCCAGCGCCGCGGAGCCGTAGCGCTTCCACCATTCGGGCACCGGCCGCGCGCCGTGTTCGAAGCGCTGCGCCACGCCCTGGGC
>JAEXBL010000244.1 GCA_023394015.1 Pseudomonadota bacterium
AGGAACACCATGTACAAAAACCTCGCCGCCACGCTCGTGGCCGCTTGCTGTTTCTCATCTCCCGCCTTCTCGCAAACCACCGCGCCGCCCGTCAAGGCCGCGTGGGTCTATGTCAGCCCGCTCACCGACGCCGGCTGGACGCGCCAGCACGACGAAGGCCGCCGCGCGGTCGACCAGGCGCTGGGCGCGCAGGTGCAGACCACCTACGTCGAGAACGTGCCCGAAGGCGCCGACGCCGAGCGCGTGATCCGCGACCTGGCGGCGCAGGGCCACCAGATCATCTTCACGCCCAGCTTCGGCTACATGGAGCCGACGCTGAAGGTGGCGCGCGACTTCCCCGAGGTCCGCTTCGAATCCATCACCGGCCTAAAGACCGCCCCCAACGTCGCCACCGCCAACGCGCGCTACTACGAAGGCCGCTACCTGGCGGGCATCGCCGCCGGGCGGCTGACCCAGTCGAACCTGGCCGGCTACGTGGCCGGCTTTCCAATCCCCGAGGTGTTGCAGGGCATCAATGCCTTCGCGCTGGGCATGCGCAGCGTCAATCCGAAGGCCGAGGTCAGGGTGATCTGGCTCAACGAATGGTTCAACCCGCCACGCGAGCGCGAGGCCGCCATGACGCTGATGAACCAGGGCGCCGACGTGCTGGCCTTCCACACCGGCTCCACCGCCGTCATGGCCGCGGCCGAGGAGCGCGGGCGCATGGCCGTGGCCTACCACTCCGACATGCGCGCCGTGGCGCCCAAGGCGCAGATCGCCGCCGTCACGCACCGGTGGGGCGACTATTACACCCAGCGCGTGCAGGCCGTGCGCGATGGCAGCTGGCGCAGCGGCCAGCTGTGGGGCGGCGTGAAGGAGGGCATGATCCGCGTCGACGCCTTCGGCCCCCGGGTGCCCGCCGCCGTGCAGCGCGAGGTGCTGACGCGGCAGAAGGACATCGCCGCCGGGCGCCTGCACCCCTTCCGCGGCCCGATCACCGACCACGCCGGCCAGCCGCGCGTGGCCAAAGGGCAGACGCTGGACGACGACGCCATCCTGCGCATGGACTGGCTGGTGCAGGGCGTGCAGGCGCCCAGGTAGCGGTCGAGTTCAGGCGGCCGGCGCGGCCAGTTGCTGGCGCAGCTGCGCGGCCACGGCGTCGAAGGGCGCTAGGTCGCCCTGCGCCCGCGACAGCAGCAGCGCGCCCTGCACGCTGGCGATCAGCAGCGTGGCCACGCCGCGGGCCGGCGCCGTGCCCAGGCCGCCGGCCTGCAGGGCCGAGGCCAGCGTGGCCGTCCATTGCTCGAACGCCTGGCGGCAGTCCTGCAGCAGCCGGCTGGAGTCGGCCGCCACCGTCACCGCCGCCACGGGGCAGCCCGATTCGCAGTCGTTGCGCACCAGCATGCCGCGCCAGATGGCCAGCGCCCCCTGCACCACCGCCTCGGCGGGCTGGCCGTGCAGCGCCTGCAACTGCTCGTCCACGCGGGCGCTGCAGTGGTCCAGCACGGCCTCGATCAGCTCCGCCTTGCCGCCCGGAAAGTGGTGGTAGATGGAGCCGCGCGAAGTGCCCGTCAGCGCCAGCACTTCAGAAAACGCGGTGGCGTGCAAGCCGCGGCGCGCCAGCACCTCGGAGGCCCCGTCCACCATCTTCTGCCGCACATTGCCGCGCATGTCCCCGCCTTTCTGATGACTCGAATCCCGTGCTCGAACAAGCCGGGCCAGCTTAGCAGCGAGGCCCAAAGTTAACTATGTCATTCGACATAATGCATGGCCGGCATTGCCTGGGCCGCTCCCGTTTCGGTAGCGATCGTGGGCACCGGCACGCGCCGCGGTGGCCGGGCACAATGCCCGCATGCAACAAGCCTGGCGTGCTGCCCTTCTCCGCTTCGGCCCCGATGGCGAGGCCCTGTACGACAGCGACGGCCTGCTGGTCACCCGCCTGGGCGCCGACGGCGTGCGCCGCGTCGAGACCGCCGGCGCCTACGGCGCGCTGGCGCCGCAATACGCCGGTGTGCCCGTCACCCACCTGCCGGGCCGCCTGATCGCGCCGGGCTTCGTCGACATGCACGTGCACTACCCGCAGCTCGACGTGATCGGCTCGCCCGCCGACGGCCTGCTGCCCTGGCTGGAGCACTACACCTTCCCGCAGGAAGCGCGCTTTGCCGACCCGGCGCACGCCGCCGAGGTGGCGCGCTTTTTCTGCGACGAACTGGTGCGCCAGGGCGTGACCACCGCCCTCACCTTCTGCACCACCCACCCGGCCTCGGTCGATGCGCTGTTTGCCGAGGCCCAGGCGCGCGGCCTGCGGCTGGTGGCCGGCAAGTGCCTGCAGGACCGCCACACGCCCGACGCGCTGCGTGACGACACCGAGCAAGGCCTGCGCGACACCGAGGCGCTGATCCAGAAGTGGCATGGCGCCGGCCGCCTGGGCTACGCCATCACGCCGCGCTTCGCGCCCACCAGCACCCCGGCGCAGCTTGGCGGCGCCGGCGAGCTGGCGGCGCGCTACCCCGACGTCTGGATCCAGTCGCACGTGGCCGAGAACGTGGATGAAATCCGCTGGGTGCGCGAGCTGTTCCCCGACGCGCGCAGCTACCTCGCCGTGTACGCCGACCACGGCCTGATGCGCCGCCGCGCCGTCTACGCGCACTGCATCTACCTGGCCGACGACGACCGCGCGCTGATGCAGGCCACGCAGACCGCCGCCGCCGTGTGCCCCAGCAGCAACCTGTTTCTGGGCAGCGGCTTCTTCGACTTTGCCGGCGCCGAGCGCCAACCCTTTCTGCACGGGCTGGCCAGCGACGTCGGCGGCGGCACCAGCTTCTCGCCCTTCGTGACCATGCGCGCGGCCTACTTCACCGGCCGCACGGCCAGCACCGGCCTGGCGCCCAAGCCGGCCGTCAGCCTGTCGCCCGAGCGCCTGTGGTGGCTGCACACTGCCGGCGCGGCGCGCGCGCTGGACCTGGACGGCGTGGTCGGCAACCTGCAGCCCGGCTGCGAGGCCGACTTCGTGGTGCTGAACCCCGCCGCCACGCCGCTGCTGGCGCGGCGCACGGCACAGGCCGGGTCGCTGGCCGAGCTGCTGTTCGCCCTCATCGTGCTGGGCGACGACCGGGCGGTGGAGCGCTGCCTGATTTCTCAAGCAAAATAGCGGGCTGGCGCTTGTCTATCCGGCGCAATCAGCTATCAAAAACAGAGTACCCGAGATGAGCATCAAGAGCGACAAGTGGATTCGCCGCATGGCCGAGCAGCACGGCATGATCGAGCCGTTCGAGCCCGGCCAGGTGCGCGAGCGCGATGGCCGACGAATCGTCAGCTACGGCACCAGCAGCTACGGCTACGACATCCGCTGCGCGCCCGAATTCAAGATCTTCACCAACATCCACTCCACCGTGGTTGATCCGAAGAACTTCGACGAGAAAAGCTTCGTCGATTTCAACGGTGACGTCTGCATCATCCCGCCCAACAGCTTTGCGCTGGCGCGCACCGTGGAGTACTTTCGCATCCCGCGCAACGTGCTCACCATCTGCTTAGGGAAGAGCACCTACGCGCGCTGCGGCATCATCGTCAACGTCACGCCCTTCGAGCCCGAATGGGAAGGCTACGTGACGCTGGAATTCAGCAACACCACGCCCCTGCCGGCCAAGATCTACGCGGGCGAGGGCTGCGCCCAGGTGCTGTTCTTCGAGAGCGACGAGGTCTGCGAAACCAGCTACAAGGACCGCGGCGGCAAGTACCAGGGCCAGGTAGGCGTGACGCTGCCCAAGACCTGAGGCCCTGATACCCCCACCTGCAGCGCCAAAAGGCGACGGCGCGCCGGGGGTTTCTCCTACGCCAGCCACCGTCTCTGGCCGAATCGCCGCGCTGGGCGGCGTTCGTAGCATTGATTACATGGCTACGAACACCTTGACCACGGACTCAGAAGCAAACGCACAGGCTGCGCCCTTGTTTGCCGCTCGGCTGGACTGGAGCGAATTCCTGAAATGGCTATCGCCTGCACGCGTGGTGGCCGGCATCGGCCTGCTGGCGCTGCTGGTGTGGTTGCTGGCCGCCATTGCCAGCGTGGCGCAGGCGCAGGTGCGCAAGGGCCAGGATTTCCAGTTCGCCCAGCCACCGGCGGCGCCGGCCAAGACGATTTACAGCAGCCGCGGCGGCACCCGGGTGAATGAGCTGGGCCCGGTGGCGGCGCTGGCCCACTGAGCCACCGCGCGGCATCCCCTCAGGGGCCAGGCGCCGACTTGGCCGCCAAGCGCGCGGCCGCCAAGTCCCAGCCGGCCCAGCCGCAGCTCTTGAACAGCACCGGCCCGCTGCCAGCGCGGGCCTTGGGCGGCGCGGCCACCACATCGGCCAGCGCCGGCATGTCGGGCACGCACAGGCCGGCCAGCAGCAGGTCGCCGGCTTCGTGCTCGGCATCGCGCGAATCGACCACGATGCGGCCCTGGTCGGCGACGTGGCGGCACAGCGCGGCGTCCAGCTCCAGCATCTGCGGCGTGAAGGCGCCCACGGCGGCGATGAAACCATCGGCGCGCGGTGTGGCGCGCAGCACCACGGCGGTGGCGGGCGTGCAGGTGGCGGCCAGCGGACATTCGGCCAGCGCGGCGTCGGCATCATCGACCACCTCGGCCTGCAGGCCCAGGCCGCGCGCGTGCTCGGCCAGGGCCTCCGCACTGGCGCGGCGGCGCGAGGCGATGCGGAACTGCCGCACGCCCAGGGCCGCGGCAAACACCTCGATATGCGCCTGCCCCTGCACGCCGGCGCCGACGATCAGCATCGGCCCGTCCAGGTTCGGCGCCAGCCAGCGCGCGCCCAGCGCCGACACCGCCGCCGTGCGCCGGCCGGTGACGGTGGGGCCATCCAGGATCAGCGTGCGGGCGCCGCTGGCCACGTCGAACACCGTCACGTCGCCCTGGATGGTGGGCACGGCGGTGCCCACGTTGGCGGGGGTGAAGGTGATGAGCTTGGTCATGGCCGTGCGCGCGTCGCTGCCCGGCATGGCGAACAGGCTGCCACCGCCGGCCAGCGGGTGCACGATGCGCGGCGGCACGTTCACCGTGGGGTCGCGCAGCAGGGCCTCGATTTCATCGACCAGGGGCGCCCACGGCAGGCGGGCGGCGGTTTCAGCGGCGTCCAGCAGGATGTTCATGGGCGCATTCTGGCGCATGGGCACGCGCCGTTGGCCGGCGTCAATCCACCGCGCCGCCGGGCAGGCGCAGGTCGTGCTGCACCGTGAGCGCGGTGCGGATGGCGATGCGCAGGCCCTCGACCATCGCCTCCAGCGGCAGGCTGGGCGCGCCCCGCTCCGGCAGCATGGGCACGTGGATGAAGCCGCCGCGCGTGTGGCGCAGGCCGCGCACGGTGGCCAGGCGGTGCATCAGCGCGTAGAAGACGTGGTTGCAGACGAAGGTGCCGGCGGTCTGCGAGATCTCGGCCGGGATGCCGGCCCCGTGGATCTCGGCCTGCATGGCCTTGATCGGCAGGGTGCTGAAGTAGGCCGCCGGCGCGCCGGGCACGACCGGCGTGTCGATGGGCTGGGCGCCGGCGTTGTCGGGGATGCGCGCGTCGTCGATGTTGAGGGCCACGCGCTCCAGCGACAGCGCCGCGCGCGAGGCCGCCAGCCCCAGGCAGATGGCCAGCGCCGGCCGGTGCTGCGCCAGCAGCGCGTGCAGCCGCCGCGCCGAGGCGCCGAACACGATGGGCAGTTGCGCCGCCACCACGCGGTGGCCGGCGATCTGCCGCTGGTGCAGGGCCTGGGCCAGCAGCCAGCTCGGGTTGAGCGCGTCGCCGCCGAAGGGCTCGAAGCCCGTCAGCAACACCGCGGGTGTTTTGTGGCGCTTGTCTGACGGGCGCCGGGCCGTGGGGGCAGCTACCATGGCGACAATTTAGCGCAGGTGCGCCAACGGGAGCAGCAACATGAGATGGGAAGGCCAGCGACAGTCGGACAACGTGGAGGACCGCCGCCGCGGCGGCGGTGGCGGCTTCGGGGTGGGCGGCCGCACCATCGGCATCGGCACCATCGTCATCGCGCTGCTGGCCTGGGGCGTGTTCGGCATCAACCCGCTGACCACCATCGGCATGCTGGGCGGCGGCGGCGCGCCGCAGGTGCAGCAAGGCCCGGCGCAGAAGCCGCCGGCCGACGACGTGCAGGCGGCCTTCGTCTCCACCGTGCTGGCCTCGACCGAGGACGCCTGGACCCAGGTGTTCCGCCAGGGCGGCGCGCAGTACCGCGCCCCGAAGCTGGTGCTGTTCCGCGGCTACGTGCCCACCGCCTGCGGCACCGGGCAAAGCGCCATGGGCCCGTTCTATTGCCCGGCCGACCAGAAGGTGTACCTGGACATGGGCTTCTTCGACACGCTGAGCCGCCAGCTCGGCGCGCCGGGCGAGTTCGCGCGCGCCTACGTGGTGGCGCACGAGGTCGGCCACCACGTGCAGATGCTGCTGGGCACCACGCAGAAGGTGGACAGCCTGCGCGGGCGCCTCAGCGAGCGCGACAACAACGCCTTGTCGGTGCGCCTGGAGTTGCAGGCCGACTGCTTTGCCGGCATCTGGGCCAACAAGTCGCAGCAGGCCAAGAACTGGCTTGAAAAGGGCGACATCGAATCGGCCATGAACGCCGCCGCCCGCATCGGCGACGACCACCTGCAGCGCCAGCAAACCGGCATGGTGCGGCCCGACAGTTTCACCCACGGCAGCAGCGCGCAGCGCCAGCGCTGGTTCATGCAGGGGCTGAAGACCGGCAGCGTGCAGGCCTGCGATACCTTCAACGCGCAGGCATTGTGATCCCCCCTGAGGCGCGCGTCGCGCGCCTTCCCCCCAGGGGGACAACGCTGGTCGCCGGGGGAACCCCGGCGACGGCGTTCCGGGGCGGCCTGCTCCGCGGCCTGGCGAAGCGCGCTTGTCAGGCAGGTCCCAACAACTATCAAATTCATAGTGAATACAACCCCTAAATCGGCCGTGCCAAGCGGATGCTGCGGTGCGACAATAGAGGGTTCATGACCACCACCAAGTATTCCGACCTCGCGCTGGCCGAACCGCTGAAGCGCGCCGTGGCCGACATGGGCTACGAAACCATGACGCCGATCCAGGCCCAGGCCATTCCCGTGGTGCTGGCCGGGCAGGACGTGATGGGCGCTGCCCAGACCGGCACTGGCAAAACCGCCGCCTTCTCGCTGCCGCTGCTGCAGCGCCTGCTCAAGCACGAAACCGCGTCCGTCTCGCCCGCGCGCCACCCGGTGCGCGCGCTGGTGCTGCTGCCCACGCGCGAACTGGCCGTGCAGGTGGCCGATCAGGTCAAGCAGTACGCCAAGTACACGCAACTGCGCAGCGCGGTGGTGTTCGGCGGCATGGACATGAAGCCGCAGATCGAGGAGCTGCGCAAGGGCGTCGAGGTGCTGGTGGCCACGCCGGGGCGCCTGCTCGACCACATCGAGGCCAAGACCGCGGTGCTGAACCAGGTCGAATACGTGGTGCTGGACGAGGCCGACCGCATGCTCGACATCGGCTTTCTACCCGACTTGCAGCGCATCCTCAGCTACCTGCCCAAGAGCGGGCGCACCACGCTGCTCTTTTCGGCCACCTTCTCGCCCGAGATCAAGCGCCTGGCCGAGAGCTACCTGCACAACCCGGTGCTGATCGAGGTGGCACGCCCCAACGCCACCGCTGCCACGGTGGAGCAGCACTTCTACCTGCTGGACGACGACGACAAGCGCCGCGCCATCCGCCAGGTGCTGAAGGACAAGGAGCTGCGCCAGGCCTTCGTGTTCTGCAACAGCAAGCTGGGCACGGCGCGGCTGGCCCGCGCGCTGGAGCGCGACGGCCTGAAGACCACCGCCCTGCACGGCGACAAGAGCCAAGACGAGCGCCTGAAGTCGCTCGAAGCCTTCAAGCAGGGCGAGGTCGACCTGCTGGTGGCCACCGACGTGGCCGCGCGCGGACTGGACATCAAGGACGTGCCCGCCGTCTTCAACTACGACGTGCCCTTCAACCCCGAGGACTACGTGCACCGCATCGGCCGCACCGGCCGCGCCGGCGCCTCGGGCGTGGCCGTCACCCTGGTCACCAAGAGCGACCAGCGCCTAATGGCCGAGCTGGAGAAGCTGCTCAAGACCAAGATCGAGGTCGAGCACCTGGCCTTCGACAACGAGCGCCCGCGCGGCCGCATCAACGACGGCCGCCGCCGCTGGCAGGGTGATGAAACCGGCGACGCACGCGACGAGGTGCGCCGCGAGCGCCGCCACCCCGAGCGCCGCACCGCACCGGCCCCGCAGGCCCCGGCCGACCCCTTCTTCAACCAGCCCTACGAGGCCCCGGCCGAGTTGGACGAGCCGCCCGCCTGGGAGCAAAAGGCCCGCCCGGCGCGCAGCGGCCTGTCGGCCAACATCAAGCCCAAGCGCAAGGTGGCGGCGCTGTTCAAGGCGCCGGAGACCACGCCCTCGTCCTGACCGGCGCTTGCCGGGCCTTCAGGGTGCCAGCGCCTGCGGGAAAGGCGCGGTCAGCTGTCAATTTCACAGAAAACATCACCGCCACGCGTGCGTGGCGGTGTGGATCAGCAGCCCCACCAGCCCGCCCACCAGCGTGCCGTTGATGCGGATGAACTGCAAATCGCGCCCGATGTGGCGCTCCAGCTCGTCGGTCATCTCGCGCGCGTCCCAGGCCTGTACGCGGGCCACGATGTAGCGGCGGATGTCGTCGCGGTAGCGCTCGATCAGGCGCGGCGCGGCAGCCTGCAGCTCGCCATTGATCCAGCCGCGCACCTCGGCATCGCCCGCCAGGCGCTCGCCCAGCGTCTGCGCGGCCTGGGTGATGCGGCGGCGGATGGTCGAGTCGGCCTCGCCCATGTCGGCCTGCAGCCAGGTCAGCAACTCGCCCCAGAGCTGATCGACGTAGTGGCCCAGCGCCGGGTTGTCGATCAACTCGGCCTTCAGCCGCTCTCCACGGGCCTGCAGCGCCGCGTCGTCCTTCAGCCGGGCGACGAAGCCGGCCACCATGTCGTCGAAGCGCAGGCGCAGGCGGTGCGCCGGGTCGTCGGCCATGTCGATGATGGTCTTGGCGACGATGACCACCACCTTGCGCGTGGCCAGGCGCGCGGCCACCTGGTCCAGCCCCACGTATTTCAGCGCCTTCACCTCGCGCGCAATGGCTTCGGTGATGGTGTCCTGCACGCTGTCCTCGCCCAGCAGCCTGGCCAGTTGCACCAGCACGCCGTCCAGCAGCTCCTGGTGGCGGCGCTCGTGCGTCATGGCCTCCAGCACCTGGCCGGACAGGCGGGTGATCTCCACCTGCCGCAGGCCGCGCCGCGCCAGATCGGCCACGAAGGCGCGCACGCGCTCGTCGTCCAGCGCGCCCACGGCCCAGCGGCCCACGTCCACCAGCCGCTCGCCCACGCGCACGGCGTTGGCCGGCTGCGACAGCCAGGCCGCCACGCGGCCGGCGGCGTCCCATTCCCTCAACTTGGCCAGCACCTGCTCGGTGGCCAAAAAGTGCGTGGCGATGAACAGGCCCAGGTTCTCGCCGATGCGGTTCTTGTTGGCCGGGATGATGGCGGTGTGCGGAATCGGCAACCCCAGCGGGTGCCGAAACAGCGCCACCACCGCGAACCAGTCGGCGATGGCGCCGACCATGCCCGCCTCGGCGAACGCGGCCAGGTAGCCCCAGGCCGGGTGGCGGTGCTCCTGCGCCGTGGCCAGCACGTACAGCAGCGCCATCAGCAGCAGCAGGCCCAGCGCCAGCCGCTTCATGCCGGTGGCGTCGCGCACGCGCATTAGGCCGCCCATGCCGTTCATCCCGCGCCGCCCGGCTTTTGCGCCTGCGGGCAGCGCACCTGGATCAGCTCGCGCTCGTGCGCGCTGGCGCCCAGGCGCACGGCGCTCAGACAGCCGCCCCACACGCAGCCGGTGTCGAGCGAAATCAGGTCCGGCCGGTCGATCCAGCCCAGCGTGGACCAGTGACCGAAGGCCACCACCTCGCCCGCAGTGCGCCGGCCCGGCACCTCAAACCAGGGCAGGTGGCCGGGCGGCGCGGGATGAACGGCATGGGCGGCCTAATGCGCGTGCGCGACGCCACCGGCATGAAGCGGCTGGCGCTGGGCCTGCTGCTGCTGATGGCGCTGCTGTA
>JAEXBL010000146.1 GCA_023394015.1 Pseudomonadota bacterium
CGCCGGCCCTGGGTGATGTCGGCCGAGGGTGAGGATTGCTCCGCCGCGCCGCCGCCAGGAGCAATCGCGGCGCCCTCGGGGGGCAGCGCCGCATGCGAAGCAGGCAGCGTGGGGGCGGGTTTCTCGACCCATTGCACCGGAAAGGCCAGGGGCAGAGCCGTCTCGCGCGGGGTGACGGGCAGGCGCTGCAGCAACGCCAGCAGGGTGGGGCCGGCGTAGCCGCACCAGCCGCGGTGCTGGTGGCCGAAGTCGACCACGTTCCAGCCCTTGAGCGCCGAGATGGGCACGATGGCCGCCGGCGCGATGCCGGCGCTGGCGGTGAAGGCTTGCAGCGCGCCGCGGATGTGCCGCCAGGCGCGCTCGGCATCGGGCACGGCGTCGAGCTTGTTAACGGCGAACACGATGGAGGGCACGCGCAGCAGGTTCAACAGCAGCATGTGGCGGCGCGTCTGCGGCAGCAGCGCCAGCCCGGGGTTCTGCCAGTCGAGCTTGGTGGCATCGACCAGCACCACCGCCGCGTCGGCCTGCGAGGCGGCGGTGACCATGTTGCGCGTGTACTGCTCGTGGCCCGGGGCATCGCCGATGATGAACTTGCGCGCGGCGGTGGCGAAGTAGCGCCAGGCCACGTCGATGGTGATGCCTTGCTCGCGCTCGGCCTGCAGGCCGTCGGTGAGCTGGGCCAGGTCGGCCTCGCTGCCGCGCGTGACGCCGGCCAGCTGGTCCTGCAGCACGGCCTGGCTGTCCACCAGCAGGCGCCCGATCAGCGTGCTCTTGCCGTCGTCCACGCTGCCGCAGGTGATGAAGCGCAAGGCGGTTTGGGTGTCTTTCTGATCGGCAACGCTTGTCTGGCATGCGCTGGCGGCTATTAAATGGGTAGTGGTCATGGGGAAGCCTTCATGAAACAGCCGGACGCGAAGTACGCGAAGGTCGCGCGAAATTCGCGAAGAAGAAAAAAATGGCTTTCGCGCCCTTCGCGAAGTCTTCGCGTCCTTCGCGTCCGGCCGTTCTGCCTGGGCCTCAGAAATACCCGTCGCGCTTGCGCTTTTCCATCGAGGCCTCGCTGGTCTGGTCGTCCATGCGCGTGGCGCCGCGTTCGCTGAGCTGGGCGGCCAGGGTCTCGATGACGATTTCGGCCGGCGTGGCGGCCAGGCTTTCGACCGGGCAGGTGCAGGTGATGTCGCCCACGGTGCGAAAGCGCACGCTGCGGGTGTCGACCACTTCGCCCTCCCTGGGCGGCGTGAGCGGTGTCACCGGCACCAGCAGGCCGCGGCGCTCGACCACGTCGCGGCGGTGCGTGTAGTAGATGCTTGGCAGCGCGATCTGCTCGCGCTCGATGTACTGCCACACGTCCAGCTCGGTCCAGTTGCTGATCGGGAACACGCGAAAGTGCTCGCCGGGCGCCAGGCGCGTGTTGAACAGCGTCCACAGCTCGGGCCGCTGCGCCTTGGGTTGCCACTGGCCGAAGCCGTCGCGGTGGCTGAAGATGCGCTCCTTGGCGCGGGCCTTTTCCTCGTCGCGCCGCGCGCCGCCGATCAGCGCGTCGAAGCGGAACTCGTCGATGGCTTCCAGCAGCGTGACCGACTGGTGCGCGTTGCGCGACTCGCCCGGGTGCGCCAGGCGCACCGTGCCGCGCGCCAGGCTGTCCTCGACGCTGCGCACGATCAGCTCGGCCTGCAACTCGCCCGCGCGCTGGTCGCGAAAATCGGTCACTTCGGGGAAGTTGTGGCCGGTGTCGATCATCAGCAGCGGGTAGGGGATGCGGCCCACGCCAAAGGCCTTTTCAGCGCATTTCAGCAGCACCAGCGAATCCTTGCCGCCCGAGAACAGCAGTGCCGGGCGCTCGAAGGCGGCGGCCACCTCGCGCAGGATGAAGATGGTTTCTTCCTCCAGCGCGTCGAGGTGCGCATTGCTCAAGGGCTGGCCGCCCGCCTGCAGCAGTTGGGGATCGGTGCGGGCGTTCATGCGGGGGCCTTCTGAGTAGAGAGTGTCTTGGCTTCGGCACGCCCTTCGGGCTTCACATCGCCTGCGGCGATATGAGCCTGCGCCGAAACTTCGGAGGCTGCGAACCTGCTGCGCAAGTCCGCGGGCGCCGCTGGCGCGGCGCCAGAGTGCGCCCTGACATGCAGACCGCACTCCTTGGCCTCCTCGTTTTCCCACCACCAGCGGCCGGCGCGGAAGTCTTCGCCGAGGGCGATGGCGCGGGTGCAGGGGGCGCAGCCGATGCTGGGGTAGAAGCGGTCGTGCAGCGGGTTGTAGAGCACCTGGCGGGTGGCGATGTAGTGCCACACGTCGCCCCAGCTCCATTCGGCCAGCGGGGTGTACTTGAGCAGGTCCTTGCTCTCCTGTTCGGAGCGGTCCACCAGGGGCACATCGGCGCGGGCGCCCGATTGCTCGCGCCGCAACCCGGTGACCCAGGCCTTCTTGCCGGCCAGCGCGCGGCCCAGCGGCTCCATCTTGCGGAGGCCGCAGCAGGCCTGGCGCAGCGCGATGCTGCGGTACATGGCGTCCTGGCCTTCGCGCGCGACGAACTGCAGGACCTGCGCCTGAACCGGCCGGTACACGGTGAGCGGCGCGTTGGGGCGCGCGGCCTGCTGGGCCTGCAATCGATCCAGCAGCGCCAGCGTCTCGGCGTGCAGCGCGCCGGTGTCGAGCACGAACACCTCGATGGGCAGGGCGTGGGTGTTGATGAGGTGGGTGATCACCATGTCCTCAGCGCCCAGGCTGCTGGCCTGGGTGACGGGGCCGATGGCGGCGGCCTTGAGCAGGGTGACCACGGTTTCGTGCAGCCGGGCGTCGAAGCCGGGCGAGGGCCGGGCATACAGCGCGATGGCCGAGGCGGTGGCCGTGTCGGCGCCGGGCAGGGGGGCGGGGGCGTTCATGCGAACTCCGGGGCGGTGGGGGTGGGCGCCTGGCGCGCAAACAGCGGGCGCGGCTGCAAGGCATCGCCCTGGTAGAAGGCGGCGAAGCGCACGAACTGGCGCTCGGCCGCGGCGGCGTCCACGCCCGGCGCCAGCACCGCGCTGGAAAAGCCCGAGCGCGCCATCTGCACCAGCTGGTCGATCAGCACCTCGCCGGTGGCGCGGATGTCGCCGCCAAAGCCGAAGCGGCGGCGCAGCAGCACGGCCTGGCTGAAGGCGCGGCCGTCGGTGAACTTTGGGAAGTCGAGCTCGATGCGCTCGACGCCGTCGAACGCGCCTGCGGCGGCCAGTGCGGCCAGGTCGGCGTCGTTGGCAACTTGCAGGGTGGTCAGGGCGTCAGCGCGGGCCTCGACTGCGCTGGCAGCGATCAGTTTCATGGTTTTTCCTCCGGCTGTGGCCGCTCAGGCGGTGACCTCTTCGGGTTGGCGCGCCGCGCGCTGATCGGCGTGGCGGGCCGCGTTGGCGGCCTGCCTGCACGGCTCGTGGCCGACGCGGCGCAGGGTGTCGATGAAATGCTCGGCGGCGCTGGAGCGCAGGTCGCGGTAGGTGTCCAGGATCGCCTCGACCACGCCCGGCACCTCGGCGGCCGAGAACGAGGGGCCGACCACCTTGCCCGGCGTGGCGGGGCCCGAGAGCGCCGAGCCGTCGCTGCCGCCCAGCGTGACCTGGTACCACTCCTTGCCGTCCTTGTCGACGCCCAGGATGCCGATGTGGCCGCTGTGGTGGTGGCCGCAGCTGTTGATGCAGCCGCTGATGTGCAGGGCGATCGGACCCAGGTCGGTCACTTCGTCGATGTCCTGGTACAGCTCGGTCAGCGCGGCGGCGATGGGGATGGCGCGCGCGTTGGCCAGCGAGCAGAAGTCGCCGCCGGGGCAGGCGATCAGGTCGGTGAGCAGGCCGATGTTGGGCGTCACCAGGCCCAGCGCCTGGGCCCGCTCGTACAGCGCGGCCAGGTCGCTGGTGTGCACCCAGGGCAGCAGCAGGTTCTGCTGGCGCGTCAGGCGCGCCTCGCCGGCGCTGAAGTGTTCGGCCAGCTCGGCCAGGGCTTCCAGCGTGTCGGCGTCGGCGTCGCCCGGGGCCCAGCCGGGGCGCTTGAACGACAGCGTGACCACGCACAGCTCGTGAATGCGGTGCGCGCCCACGTTCTGCCGGAGCCAGCGCTGAAAGGCTGGCTTGGCGATATTGGTCGATGCCGCGATGCCGGCCGGGCGCAGCACCGGCTGCACGAAGCTGGCCTGCACGCGCGCCAGCTCGGCGGCGGTGATGGTGTGCGGCGCGCCGTCCTGCGCCTGGATGGCGGCGTATTCGGCCTCCACCTCGTCGATGAAGCGCTGGCCCTCGGCCTTGACCAGGATCTTGATGCGCGCCTTCCACTTGTTGTCGCGCCGGCCGTAGCGGTTGTAGACACGCACCACGGCTTCGATGTAGTTCAGCAGCTCGGGCCACGGCAGGAACTCCCGCACCACCGGGCCGATGAGGGGCGTGCGGCCCATGCCGCCGCCCACCTTGACGGCAAAGCCGACCTCGCCCGCGTGGTTCTTCAGCGCCTGCAGGCCGATGTCGTACCAGCCGGTGGCGGCGCGGTCCTCGGCGGCGCCGTTGAAGGCGATCTTGAACTTGCGCGGCAGAAAGGCGAACTCGGGGTGCAGCGTGCTCCACTGGCGCAGGATTTCGGCGAACGGGCGGGTGTCGACGATCTCGTCGGGCGCGATGCCGGCCAGCGCCTCGCAGGTGATGTTGCGAATGGCGTTGCCGCTGGTCTGGATGCCGTGCATGCCCACGCTGGCCAGCAGGTCCATCACGTCGGCCGCCTTGGCCAGCGGGATCCAGTTGAACTGCACGTTGGTGCGGGTGGTGAAGTGGCCGTAGCCGTGCTTGAGCGGCGGCGCGGCCAGCGTCAGGCCGGGCTGCGAGGCCTGCAGCGCGTTTTGCGTGCGCTGCGCGGCGGCCAGCAGGGCCGGCTCGGGCTGGTCGTGGTCGCGGGCGATGCGCGCCAGCGTGCGCAACTGGGCGCTGCTGATCTCGCCGTAGGGCACGGCCACGCGCAGCATGGGCGCGTAGCGCTGCACGTACCAGCCGTTCTGCAGGCGCAGCGGCAGGAACTGCTCTTCGGTCAGTTCGCCGCGCTGCCAGCGCTCGAGCTGGTCGCGGAACTGCTCGGCGCGCAGGCGCACGAACTGGCGGTCGAAATCGGTGTACTGGTACATCTTCTGGCAAGGCTCGAAACACAAGACAGGGGCAATGTACCGGCGGCTTATGCCAAAACAAACCAATAGTTTGTTGTTGATATATGCCAAATTGGCATAAGAACGCCCTGTGCGGGCGCACGGCTTGGGACGACGCGCTTGTCAGACCGCGGCCCACAGCCCGGGCCGCGCCCACTGGCTAAGGTGCAAGGGCCATCACCACCCAGGCCCCGCATGGGGCCGCAACCTACAGGAGTTTCATCCCATGAGCGTCGCCAAAGTCATCGAAATCAGCGCCTCGAGCACCAAGAGCTTCGAGGACGCCATCCTCGCCGGCGTCGGCCGCGCCGCCGACACCATCGACCAGGTCAAGGGCGCTTGGATCAAGGAGCAGAAGGTCGTCATCGAAGGCGGCAAGATCAAGGAGTACCGCGTCAACATGAACGTGACCTTCGTGGTGGGGGAGGTCGACAAGTAATCGTCGCCACGCCACGCGGCCACGAAAAAGCCGACCCGCGGGTCGGCTTTCTTGTGCTTCAGAAAGGGCTCTGGTGCCTGCCCATCAAGCGCAGGCAGGCATCAACACCGAGAGCGCGCAGCTCAGTGCGCCTCGGCCATCTTGGCCGCCTCGATGGAGTCGGCCGCGTCGCCCTTGGCACCGTTGTAGAACATGTTCAGCAGCACGGCGGCGATGGAGGTCAGCAGGATGCCCGACTCGATCAGCGGGTGCAGCGCGTGCGGCATCCACTGCTTGAAGTTGGGCGCCACCAGCGGGATCATGCCCACGCCCACCGACACCGCCACGATCATCGGGTTGTAGCGGTTGGTGCGGAAGTCCACCACGCTCAGGATGCGGATGCCGGTGGCTGCCACCATGCCGAACATCACCAGCCCGGCGCCGCCCAGCACCACCGAAGGCAGCGACTCGACCAGCGCGCTCATCTTGGGCACCAGGCCCAGCACGATCAGGATGATGCCGCCGGCCACGCAGACGAAGCGGCTCTTGACGCCGGTGACCGCCACCAGGCCCACGTTCTGCGAGAAGCTGGTGTAGGGAAAGGCGTTGAAGATGCCGCCGATCAGCGTGCCCAGGCCGTCGGTGCGCAGGCCGCGCGCCAGCGCCGGCTGGTCGATCTTCTTGCCCGTCATCTCGCCCAGCGCCAGGAACATGCCGGTGGATTCGATCATCACCACGATCATCACCATGGTCATGGTCAGGATCATCACCAGGTCGAACTTGGGCAGGCCGTACTTGAACGGCACCACCAGGTCGAACCAGCTGGCCTGGGCCACCTTGTCGAAGTTCATCAGGCCCATCAGCGTGGCCACCACGCCGCCGGCCACGATGCCCAGCAGCACCGCGATGTTGGCCATGAAGCCCTTGGCAAAGCGGGTGATCAGCATGATCACCACCAGCACGAAGGCGGCCACCGCCACGCCGGGCAGCTCGGCGTACTTGGGGTTGGGCAGGCGCGGGGCCAGGGCCAGGTCGGACGGCACCGGCGGAATCGCCGAGCCGGGCGCCGAGGCGGCCGACATGACCGAGGACAGCCACTTGGCGTGCTCCGGGTTGACCACGGTCGGCGCCGTGGGGCCCACCGGGTTGCCGAAGATCCAGTTGATGCCGACGCGCATCAGCGTCACGCCGATGACCAGGATGATGGTGCCGGTGACCACGGGCGGAAAGTAGCGCAGCATGCTGGCCACCCAGGGCGCGATGATGATGGAGATGACGCCCGCGCCGATGACCGAGCCGAAGATCAGCCGCGCCCCGTCGAGCCCCGGGTTGGCGCCGGCAATGGCCACCATCGGCGCCACGGCGGCGAAGGTCACGCCCATCATCACCGGCAGCTTGATGCCGAACCACTGCGTGGCGCCCATGGCCTGGATCAGGGTGACCACGCCGCAGCAGAACAGGTCGGCCGAGATCAGAAAGGCCACCTGATCGGGCGTGAGGTTGAGCGCGCGGCCGACGATGAGCGGCACCGCCACGGCGCCGGCGTACATCACCAGCACGTGCTGCAGGCCCAGCGCGGCCAGCTTGTGGGGTCGCAGGATTTGATCGACCGGGTGTGTCGAGGGGTTCATGCTTGTCTCCAGGGGTTTTTGAGTCTTGTGCTGCGCCAGCGCCCACCGGGCGGGCGTTGAAAGCGGTGGTTCACGAGAGCAGGTCGGCCAGCGCGCGCGCCACCACCTGGGTGGCGCGGCGCAGGTCGGCCAGCTCGATGCGCTCGTCGGCGCGCTTGGCGTGGCTGTCCAGCACGGTGCGCGGGCCGGCGCCGTAGATCACGCCGGGAATGCCGCGCTCCACGTACAGGCGCACGTCGGTGTACAGCGGCGTGCCCACGGCGGCCGGGGTCTCGCCGAACACGGCCTGGCCGTGCTTCTGGATGGCATCGACCAGCGGCTGGTTGCCGGGCAGCGGCAGCATGGCGTTGGCCAGCAGCAGGCGCTCGATCTCCACGCGGATGCCCTCGTCGGCGCGGCCGGCGTTGAAGTCGGCCACGGCGTCGGCGATCACTTGCCGGATCTGCGCCTCGACCTCGGCCGGGTTCTCCTCGGGGATCATGCGGCGGTCGAGCCTGAACACCACCTTGCCGGGCACCACGTTGGTGTTGGTGCCGCCTTCGATGCGGCCGATGTTGAGGTAGGGGTGGCTGATGCCCGGCACCTTGGAGCGGATGCCCTGGTAGCGCTGGTTCTCGGCATACAGCCGGTCCATGATGGCGACGGCGCCCTGCAGCGCGTCGATGCCGGTGGCGGGCACGGCGGCATGGGCCATCTTGCCGTGCACCGTCACCTGCATCTGCAGGCAGCCGTTGTGGGCGGTGACCACCTCGTAGCTGAAGCCGGCGGCGATCATCAGGTCGGGCCGGGTCAGGCCCTGCTGCAGCAGCCAGCCGGGGCCGAGCAGGCCGCCGAACTCCTCGTCGTAGGTGAAGTGCAGCTCGATGGCGCCCTTTGTGGGCCGCGCCACGGCCTCCCGCGCGCGCACGGCGAAGGTGAAGGTGGCGAAGTCGCTCTTGCTGACGGCGGTGGCGCGGCCGTACATGCGGCCGTCGTCGATCTCGGCGCCGTAGGGGTCGCGCGTCCAGCCCTCGCCGGGCGGCACCACGTCGCCGTGCGCGTTCAGGGCGATGGTGCGGCCGCCCTCGCCGTAGCGGCGGCGCACGATCAGGTTGGTGATGCTTTGCAGGCCGTAGGCC
>JAEXBL010000195.1 GCA_023394015.1 Pseudomonadota bacterium
CAGCGCCCTGCTCTCGTTCGAGGAGATCACGCGCCTGGCCACGCGCTTCGTCGCCCACGGCGTGCGCAAGCTGCGCCTGACCGGCGGCGAGCCGCTGCTGCGCAAGGGGCTGGAGAACCTGGTGGCCCAGCTCGCCGCGCTGCGCACGCCCGAAGGCGAGCCGCTCGACATCACGCTGACCACCAACGGCGCGCTGCTGGCGCGCCGCGCGCGGGCGCTCAAGGAAGCGGGCCTGCAGCGCGTCACGGTGAGCCTGGACAGCCTCGACGACCCCACCTTCCGCGCCATGAACGACGTCGACTTTCCGGTCGCCGAGGTGCTGGCCGGCATCGAGGCCGCGCGCGCCGCTGGCCTGGGGCCGATCAAGGTCAACATGGTGGTCAAGCGCGGCACCAACGACGCGCAGATCGTGCCCATGGCGCGGCACTTTCGCGGCAGCGGCGTGGTGCTGCGCTTCATCGAGTACATGGACGTGGGCGCCACCAACGACTGGCGCATGGACGAGGTGCTGCCCTCGGCCCAGGTGCTGCAGCGGCTGCAGGCCGAGTTCCCGCTGGTGCCGCTGCAGGCCAGCACCGTGGGCGAAACCGCCCAGCGCTGGGGCTACGCCGGCGCCGACGGCCGGCACGATGCGGCCCTGGGCGAGGTCGGCTTCGTCAGCAGCGTCACCCAGGCTTTTTGCGGCGACTGCAACCGCGCCCGCCTGTCGATGGACGGCAAGCTGTTCCTGTGCCTGTTCGCCGGCCAGGGCTACGATTTGCGCGCCCTGCTGCGCGGCGGCGCCAGCGACGCCCAGATCGACGCCGCCCTGGCCGCCATCTGGCAGGGCCGCAGCGACCGCTACAGCGAGCTGCGCGCCAGCCTGCCGCCCGAGACGCTGGCCGGCGCGCGGCGGGTGGAGATGAGCTACATCGGCGGATGACAAAGGGCATCCCCCTGAGCCGCTGACGCGGCTTCCCCCTTCTCTCGCTGCGCTGCGCTTCGCGGGAAGGGGGACAACGCCAGTGGCCGGGCCAAGCCCGCTCCACGGCGTTCCGCGCGGGGCCGGGGGCTGTGAACAGCGCGCCCTTGATCGTAGGGTGCAGGCGCTGGATGGCACATCGCTCCTCGCGCAATCAGCGGGAAGCGCGGCCGGTCCACGTCCTGCTGGCGTTCATCAATGAGGCGCTGCGCGCCCCCGCCAGCAGGTATAACCAGCGCATGGCCGCTTCGTCTGCCCTGCCACCCGCCCTGTCTGGCGACGTGACCGCCCTGGTGCTCGCCGGCGGCCGCGGCAGCCGCATGGGCGGGGTGGACAAGGGCTTGCAGCCGTTCCAGGGCCAGCCGCTGGCGCAGCGCGCCTTGCAGCGGCTGCAACAACAGACGCTGCCGCCGGCCGCGGTGCTGCTCAACGCCAACCGGCACCTGGCTGAGTACCGCGCCTTCGGCGTGCCGGTGTGGCCCGACGAACTGCCCGACTTTGCCGGCCCGCTGGCCGGCTTTCTGACCGGGCTGGCGCACTGCCGCACGCCGCTGCTGCTGACCCTGCCGTGCGACGTACCGCACTTTCCGCCGACGCTTTGCGAGCGGCTGGCGCAGGCGCTGCAATCCCAGCAGGCCGACATCGCCGTCGCCGCCGCACCGGATGAGGACGGCCAGTTGCGCCCGCAGCCGGTGTTCAGCCTGCTGCGCGCCAGCCTGTTGCCCAGCCTGCAACGCTTTACCGCCGCCGGCGGCCGCAAGGTCGAGGCCTGGACCGCCCAGCAGCGGCGCGTGCTGGTGCCATTCGACGCGCCCGGCGACGACCCGCGCGCTTTTGCCAACGCCAACACCCTGGCCGAGCTGCGCGCGCTGGAGCCCCACGAACCAAGCTGAAAAAGGAGACTTGCCATGCCCACCGACGTGACCATCCGCCTGCTGACCGACACCGACCTGCCCGCCTACAAGGCGCTGCGCGACGTCGGCCTGCAGCACGACCCGGAAGCCTTCACCAGCGACTTCAGCACCGCCAGCGCGTTGCCGCCGGCCACCTACGCCACGCGGCTGGGGCAGCCGCCCGACGACCACTTCATCCTCGGCGCCTTCGACGCCGGCGGCGCCATGCTGGGCGCGGTGGTGTGCGAGCGCCAGTCGCAACTGAAGAAGCGCCACGAGGCCGAGCTGGTCGGCATGATCATCGCCCCCGGCGCGCGCAGCCGCGGCATCGGCAAGGCGCTGCTGAAGGAGTTCGTGCAACTGGTGCGCCAGTTGCCGGGGCTGGAGCAGGTGATCCTCTCGGTCACCGCCAGCCACGCCGCCGCCGTCAAGCTGTACGAGGGCGCCGGCTTCGTGCGCTACGGGCTGCAGCCGCGCGCCATCAAGATCGGCGAGGCCTATTACGACAAGGCGCTGATGGTCAAGACGCTGTGATTTGTGCAGTGGCCGGCGCCGTTTTTCACCCACCCATTCATTCCTGATGAAGACGATCGAGCAGATTGCCGCCGAACTGCAGGGCTACGACCCGCAGGCGCTGAGCACCGACGCGGTGACCGCGTTCTTGCAGCGGCTGGTGCTGCCCATCACCGGCACCGAGCGCGTGCCGCTGGCCAGCGCGCTGGGCCGCGTGCTGGCCGAGGACGTGGTCTCGCCCTTCAGCGTGCCGCCGCACGACAACTCGGCCATGGACGGCTTTGCCTTCGACGGCGCGCAGCTCGTGCCCGGCCAGCCGCTGCGGCTGAAGATCGTCGGCACCGCGCTGGCCGGCCCGGCCTGGCACGGCAGCGTGGCGCCGGGCGAGTGCGTGAAGATCACCACCGGCGCCGTCATGCCCGCCGGGCTGGACACCGTGGTGCCGCAGGAGTTCACCCGCATCGACGGCGACACTGTGACCGTGCCCGCCGACGTGCTGCGCCCCGGCCACAACCGCCGCCGCGCTGGCGAAGACCTGATGGCCGGCCAACCCGCGCTGCTCCAGGGCGAACTGCTCGCGCCCGCCGCGCTGGGCCTGCTGGCCAGCCTGGGCCTGGGCGAAGTCATCGTGCGGCGTCGCCTGCGCGTGGCCTACTTTTCCACCGGCGACGAGATCCTCTCGCTCGGCGAGCCGCCGCGCGAAGGCGCGGTGTACGACAGCAACCGCGCCACCATCTGCGCCCTGCTGGCGCGCCTGGGCGTGGAGCTGATCGAGCTGGGCGTGGTGCGCGACGAGCCGGCGCGGCTCGAAGCCGCCTTTCGTGAAGCCGCGGCCCGTGCCGACGCGGTGATCACCAGCGGCGGCGTCAGCATGGGCGAGGCCGACCACACCAAGGCCATGATGCGCAAGCTGGGCGACGTCGCCTTCTGGCGCATCGCCATGCGCCCCGGGCGGCCGATGGCGGTGGGGCGCATCGCCGGCGACGGCCGGGATGCCCTGCTGTTCGGCCTGCCCGGCAACCCGGTGGCGGCCATGGTCAGCTTCATCGCCTTCGTGCGCCCGGCCCTGCTGCGCCTGATGGGCGCGCACCCGCGCCCGCCGGTGCTGCTGCGCGCCGCCAGCGCCGTGCCGATCCGCAAGAAGCCCGGCCGCACCGAATACCAGCGCGGCATCGTCACCCAGCAGCCCGACGGCAGCTTGCAGGTGCGCCCCACCGGCCACCAGGGCTCGGGCGTGCTGTCGTCGATGGTGCAGGCCAACGGGCTGATCGTGCTGGCGCACGCGCAGGGCGACGTGGCCGTGGGCGACGCGGTGAGCGTGATGATGTTCGAGGGCGCGACGGGCTAAAACCGCGTGGCTCAGGCGGCGGGCGCCTCCTGCTCGACCAGCGCTTGCAGCGCGGCGCGCGAAGGCAGCTCGCCGAACCAGCCCAGGTGCATCACCCGCGCCACGCCCAGCGCCACGCCGTACAGGCGCGCCGCCTGCTCGGGCGCGAACAGCGCGTCGGTGTGCTGCTGCCACAGCCACAGCCAGCGCGCCAGATGCGCCGGCGTGATGCCCGCCAGCGCCATGTGCCGCTTGTACACGTCGCCCTGAAAACGGCGCTCGATCTTGGCCGCCGTGCACCAGAAATCGACCATGCGCGCCAGATGTGCATCCCAGCGGCCCTGTAGCAGCGGCTCGAACACTGGGCCGAGCAGCGCGTCGGCACGCACGCTGGCGTAGAAGCGATCCACCAGCACGGTGATGCCGCTGCGGTCGAAGGGCTGCTGATGCACGGCGCTGCACATGCCGACAAGATAGCCCACCCGCGCGGCGCGCGCCCTGCGGCGGCCCGCGTGTCCGCGCGCAGGTTGTGGGCAAGACCGTGCCGCCGTCGCGCCACTGTCGCGCCACCGTCCGACAAGCGCTGCACGCCAACCCCATAAGATGGGCCCATGCCCTACACCGCCACCTACACCCCCGAAACCCTGAGCCGCGCCGAGGTCGATGCCTCGCGCGGGGCGCTGGTGCTGGAGTTCGGCACCCACTGGTGCGGCTGGTGCCAGGGCGCCCAGGCCGATGTGCAGGCCGCCTTCGAGCAGGCGGGCGCCGAGGTGCGCCACGTGAAGATCGAGGATGGCTCGGGCCGCCGGCTGGGCCGCAGCTTCGGCGTCAAGCTGTGGCCGACGCTGGTGTTTCTGCGCGATGGCGTGGAAGTGGCCAGGCTGGTGCGGCCCGATGGGGCAGAGTCGATCGCGGCGGCGTTGCGGCGCATCGCCTGAATCCGCCAGCGGCGCGCCCCGCCCTCAGCGCGCCCACGGCGGCACCGGCTCGAACTCGGCCACCAGCATTTCCAGCAGCGCCCGCACCTTGGGTGTGCGGCGGCGGCTGGGGGTGTAGCAGGCATACAGGTAGCGGCCGAACGAGGTGTTGGGCTCCAGCTCGGGCAGCACCCGCTGCAGGCGCCCGGCGGCCAGGTGCGGCGCGGCCAGGTAGTCGGGCAGGATGGACAGGCCCAGGCCGGCCAGCGCGGCGTCCAGCAGGCAGTCGGCGTTGTTGAAGCGCACGCGCGCCGTGGTGGCGTGCACGTGCTCGTCGCCACCGGGCGCCAGCAGGATCCAGCGGTGCTCGTCGGTCATCAGGTAGCTCAGCGTCTGGTGGCGGTTCAGCCCGGCCACGCTGGCGGGCACGCCGTGCGCGCGCAGGTAGGCCGGCGCAGCGTAGATGCCGCGGGTGAGCGTGGCCAGCTTGCGCGCCACCGCGTCCTGCGGCGGCGTGCGCGTCATGCGCAGGGCCAGGTCGATGTCGCCGGCTTCCAGGTCCACCAGCTGGTCGGTCAGGATCAGTTCGCAACTGAGGCGCGGGTATTGCGCCGCCAGCCGCGGCAGCAGCGGCGCCACGCACAGCCGCCCGAAGGTGTTGGTGGCGCTGAGGCGCAGCACGCCGTGCGGCTCGCCGCCCAGGTTGCCCACCGCCAGCTGCGCGGCGGCCACGCTCTCCAGCGCGGCCAGGGCGTGCTGGTGAAACACCTGGCCGGCCGGGGTCAGCGCCAGACGGCGCGTGCTGCGCTCCAGCAAGCTGGTGCCGAAGGCGGCCTCCAGCTCGGCCACCTGCCGGCTGATCTGCGCCCGCGTGCAACCCAGCAGGCGGCCGGCGCCGGCCATGCTGCCGGCCTCGACCACCTTGACGAAGGCCTGCCACGCCGGCAGCCAGGGCATGGGGCGCTCGGCAGGCGCGCCCAGGCCGGCGGCAGGGGCAAAGACGTGGTGGCGTGCGGCGGTGGCAGGCTTCATTGTCAATGCTTCGTTGACATACTAGGCTGGATTATGGAGCGATTGGCCGCCGATCCAGCCCTATGATGCGGCCCTCGCCCTGTGCCGCGTGTGCGGCACGGCGTCAGCGGCAGTTTTCACACATGTTCAAGACTCTCAAGGGCCCCGGCGTGATGGGCCTCACGCTGGCGGCGGCCGGCATCCTGATGGTGACCATGGGCGCGCGCCAGTCGCTGGGGCTGTTCATGGGGCCGATCAACACCGCCACCGGCCTGGGCATTGCCACCATCAGCTTTGCCATGGCGGTGGCCCAGTTCACCTGGGGCGCGGTGCAGCCGCTGGCCGGCGCGGCGGCCGACCGCTGGGGCCCGCGGCCGGTGCTGCTGGCCGGCATCGTGCTGCTGGCGCTGGGCAGCGCCGTCACGCCGCTGATGACCAGCGCCTGGGGCCTGACCTTCGCCATCGGCCTGCTGTCGGCCATCGGCGCGGGGGCGGGCAGCTTCTCGGTGCTGATCGGCGCGGCGGCGCAGCGCATGTCACCCGAGGCGCGCGGCGCCGCCTCGGGCGTGATCAACGCCGGTGGCTCGATGGGGCAGTTCGTGTTCGCGCCGCTGCTGCAAAAGCTGATCCAGCTGCTGGGCTGGATGGGCGCCATGTATTCGCTGGCGGTCATGACGCTGCTGGCGCTGCCGCTGGTGGGCCGCGTGACGCAGGGCAGCACGCCGCACACCACCGCGCCCGGCGCCACCGACAGCGGCCTGCGCGCCACGCTGAAGACTGCGCTGGGCGACCGCAGCTACCTGCTGCTGCACGCGGGCTTTTTCACCTGCGGCTTTCACATCGCCTTCCTGGTCACGCACCTGCCGACCGAGGTCAACCTGTGCGGCCTGCCGCCGTCGGTGGCGAGCTGGTCGCTGGCGCTGATCGGGCTGGCCAACATCGTCGGCAGCCTGGTGGTCGGGAACCTGGTCAACCACTACCGCAGCAAGATGATCCTGGCGCTGATGTACGCCAGCCGCGCGGTGCTGATCGTGTGGTACCTGATGATGCCGCGCGAGGCCTGGGTGTTCTACGTGTTCGCCGTGGGCCTGGGCCTGACCTGGCTGGCCACCGTGCCGCCCACCGCCGGGCTGTGCGCCAAGCTGTTCGGCGTGCGCTACCTGGGCACGCTGTTCGGGCTGACGCTGCTGAGCCACCAGATCGGCGGCTTTCTGGGCGCCTGGCTGGGCGGCCTGGCGATCACGCAGTTTGGTGACTACACGTGGATGTGGTGGGCCGACATTGTGCTGGCCCTGCTGGCGGCGGTGCTCAACCTGCCGATCCGCGAGGCGCGCCTGCAGCGCGCGGCCGCGCCGGCCTGATCGAACAACGCAGCGGCCGCCGCCGCGCCCACGAAAAAGCCCGGCCAGGCCGGGCTTGCTGTTGAAGCGGGCGGCGGGCCGCCCCGTGTCACTCCAGGCGCACCTCGACGCGGCGCGCCTCGGCGTTGCTGCCGGTGGCGGTGGTCACCTCGGGCTTCTTCAGGTCCAGCTTGTCGTCGCCGATGCCCAGCGCCATCAGCGCGTCGCGCACGGCAAAGGCGCGCTGCTTGGCCAGCTCCTCGTTCTGGGCCGGATCGCCCGTCACGTCGTGGAAGCCGCTGATCACCGCCGTCTGGCCGGCGGCCACGCCCTTGACCACGTCGCCCAGCGCGTCGGCCGCGCCCGGCGCCAGCTCGGCGCTGCCGCTGGCGAAGTAGAACTTGACCACGCCATCCTCGACCCGGATGCTGGGGCCCTCGTCGGCAGCGGCGCTGGTCATGTCGGCGGTGCTGCTCGGGGCCGCGCCCGCTGCGCCGGTGGCCATCGCACCGTCACCACCTGCGGCGCCCGGCACGTCCGATACCGCGCCGCTGCCCGGCACGCCGGCGCTCGGCAGCGCGCCCATGCCGCTGCGGTACAGGCCGAAGCCGATGGCCAGGCTGATGGCCAGCAGCACCGCGCCGATCACCACCGCCCACATCACGCCCTGGCCTTGCGTGTCGTCGTCTTGTGTACTCATGAGTTCTCCAAAAGTGATTGGGGGCGATTGTATAAAGTCCCGCCATGCCGCCCGCCGACGCCGCCTATGCCCCTTATGCGCACCTGCGCCAGCCCGGGCGCGACCCGCAGCGCCTGCTGGCGCAGACCCGGGCCGACTGGCTGCGGCAGCAGGCCGGCGCGCCGCGCGAGCTGTGGGTGTTCGGCTACGCCTCGCTGATCTGGCGGCCGGATTTCGCCTTCAGCGAACGCCACCGCACCCGCATCCACGGCTGGCACCGGGCGCTGGCCATGTGGAGCCGCGTCAACCGCGGCACGCCCGAGCAGCCCGGCCTGGTGTTCGCCCTGCTGCCCGGCGGCAGCTGCCAGGGCGTGGTGTACCGCGTGCCGGCGCCCGCGGCCGAGGCGGTGTTCGACACCCTGTGGGCGCGCGAGATGCCCAGCGGCGTGTACGACCCACGCTGGCTGCCCTGCGCCACGCCGCACGGCACGGTGCCGGCGCTGGCCTTCACCTTGTCGCGCCGCAGCCCGTCCTTCACCGGCGAGCTGGCGCCCGAGCAGTACCGCCACATCTTCCGCCACGCGCGCGGCCGCTACGGCAGCACGCTGGACTACGCGCGGCAGACGCTGGACACCCTGCAGGCCCACGGCGTGCACGACCGCCGCCTGCGCGCCCTGCTGGCGCTGGCCGACGACCCCGAGGCCTGACGTATGCGGCCGCGGCCTGCCTATACTGCCGCGCATGCCTGACATCGCCCACCTGCGCAAGAGCTACGAGCGCGCCGAACTGTCCGAGGACGCCAGCCACGCCGACCCGATGGCGCAGTTCGCCCAATGGTTCGACGAGGCGCGCCAGTCCGAGGTGCCCGAACCCAACGCCATGACCCTGGCCACCGTCGGCCACGACCTGCGGCCCAGCACGCGCGTGGTGCTGATCAAGGAATTCGACGCGCGCGGCATCGTCTGGTACACCAACTACCAGGGCCGCAAGGGGCTGCAGCTGGCCGGCAACCCGTACGCGGCGCTGCAGTTCCACTGGGTCGAACTGGAGCGCGTGGTGCGCATCGAAGGCCTGGTCGAGAAGGTCAGCGACGCCGAGAGCGACACCTACTACCACAGCCGCCCGCTCGACCACCGCCTGGGCGCCAGGGCCAGCCCGCAAAGCCAGGTCATCCCCGGCCGCGCCTGGCTGGTGGCCGAGGCCGCCAAGGTCGGCGCCCGCTACCTGCTGAACCCGCCGCGCCCGCCGCACTGGGGCGGCTACCGCCTGAAGCCCGACCGCTGGGAGTTCTGGCAGGGCCGCAAGAGCCGCTTGCACGACCGGCTGCAGTACCGGCTGGAAGATGGGCAGTGGGTGCGTGAGCGGCTGGCGCCGTGAAGCCGCTGCCCACGCGCCAAGGCGGGCGCCTGCTCGCCGCCTTGAGCCCGCGGCTGTACGTGCAGTTGTCGCCCGAACGGCTGACGGTGCGCGATGTGCGCTCGGGGCAAAGCCTGTCGGACACGCCCTGGCTCGCCATTCGGCATCGTGATGGACGAGCGCATGTCGCCGCCATGGGGCGCGCGGCGGAGCGTCTGGCCCATGAGCCGGGCGTGACCATCGTCAACCCGTTTGCCCATCCCCGCACCATCATTTCGGACTTCACTGCGGCCGAGCAGTTGCTCAAGGCCTTCATCCGCCAATGGCGCCCACGCAAGCTGCTGCAACCGGCGCCTTGGATCGTCATCCATCCGCTGCCGATGGCCGAAGGCGGCTACACGCAAGTCGAACTTCGTGCGCTGCGCGAACTGGCCCTGGGCGCCGGTGCCGCTGGCGTGGACGTCTGGATCGGTCCGGCACTGCGGGACGACCAGGTGCGCGATCGCGCTTTTCCGCCCGGCGGCGAGCTGGCTGACTGAATCGCCGCCCGCTTCCCGCAAGCCGCTGCCCATCAGCACCGGCCAGCCGTCGTCACGATCCAAGCAGCCACCCGTGGCCAGCTAACTCAGCGCAGCAGCGCCATCACCACCGACACCGTCCCCACCGCCATCAGCGTGGACACCGCCACGCTGGCCGTGACCAGGTCCTCGGCCTTCCTGTAGCGCTGCGAGAACAGGAACACGTTGGCCCCCACCGGCAGCGCGGCGGCCACCACCATCACCGCCAGCGGCAGGCCGCCGAGCCCCAGCGCGCGTCCCGCGCCCCACATCAGCAGCGGGTGCAGCACCGTCTTCAGAACAGAGATCACCAGCGCGCCGCGCAGGTGCGGGCCGATGGCGGTCTGCGCCAGCGTCACGCCGACCAACACCAGGGCCACGGGGCCGAAGGCGTCGCCCAGCAGCTTCAGCGGCCGCTCCACCACCGGGTGCAGGCCCCAGCCGGTGAGCGCATACAGCAAGCCGGCGATGATGGGCAGCGGCACCGGGTGCAGCACGGCGTTGTTCACCGCCTGCGCCACCGTCAGGCCGATGGGCCGCGCGGGCGTGGCGCCGCTGGCGGCCTGCTCGCGCGCCACCAGCAGCTCCAGCACCACGGTGGCCAGCGTCAGCAGCACCAGCGCGTGCATCGAGATCAGCGTGAACAGGTGCACCAGCCCGGCCTGCCCGTAGGCCAGCTGCACCAGCGGCACGCCGATCATCAGCGTGTTGCTGAAAATGGCCGCCAGCGCCAGCACGGCCGAGCGGCTGCTCAGCCCGCGCGCCAGCAGCAGCGCCAGAAACATCGCCCCGGCCACCACGTAGTACAGCGCCACCGAGCACAAGTCCAGCCGCGCCAGGTCGGCCGTGGCCATGGTGCGAAACAGCAGCGCCTGCACCAGCACCAGGAACACCAGGTTGGACAGATCGCGCACCGCCTCGCCGCGAATCAGCTTCAGCCGCCCGGCGGCAAAGCCGATGCCGATCAGCAGCACCACGGGCAGCAGCGAGGAGACGACGGGGTGGTCGAGCGTCATGGGCGGCGGCGATGATACGGCCTGGGGCCACGGCGGGCGCGGCGCGCGCCGCAAGGATTGCTGAACTAAAAAGGCCTCTGGCGCCCGCCTGACCAGCGCGGACAGCTGTTCATTTCATAGCAAGCAAGCGCTGCCGCGGGCCACGCAGCATGCCCCCGCCCGCGGCCCGCGCATGCAAAGCTGGGATAATCGCTCTTTTACCGACGCGGCCCCCGCGCGGTGCCGTTCTTTGCAGGTGCGCCCCTGACCGATGTTTCAAGGCGCACGCCGGCGCCGACGCGGTGCCCCACCCCAGCTGCGATGAACGCCCCCCACACCCCCACGCCCCCCGCCGCCAGCGCCATCTCGCCGGTCGAGGACATCGTGGCCGAGCTGCGCGCCGGCCGCATGGTGATCCTGGTTGACGAGGAAGACCGCGAAAACGAAGGCGACCTGGTGCTGGCCGCCGACCACGTGACGCCCGAGGCCATCAACTTCATGGCGCGCTTCGGCCGCGGCCTGATCTGCCTGACGCTGACGCGCGAGCGCTGCGAGCGCCTGCAGCTGCCGCCCATGGTGTCGCGCAACGGCACCAAGATGGGCACCGCCTTCACCGTCAGCATCGAGGCGGCCGAGGGCGTGACCACCGGCATCAGCGCCGCCGACCGCGCCCGCACAGTGCAGGCCGCGGTGGCACCGGGCGCCCAGGCGGCCGACCTGGTGCAGCCCGGCCACATCTTTCCGCTGCAAGCCGTCGATGGCGGCGTGCTGATGCGTGCCGGCCACACCGAGGCCGGGTGCGACCTGGCCGGCATGGCCGGCTGCAGCCCCGCCGCCGTGATCTGCGAGATCATGAAGGACGACGGCACCATGGCCCGCCTGCCCGATTTGCAGCTGTTCGCCGCGCAGCACGGGCTGAAGATCGGCACCATCGCCGACCTGATCGAGCACCGCAGTCGCACCGAATCGCTGATCGAGAAGATCGCCAGCCGTCCGCTGCGCACGGCGCACGGCGAGTTCGTGGCCCACGCCTACCGCGACCAGCCCAGCGGCGAGCTGCACCTGGCCCTCACCGTGGGCCAGTGGCAGCCGCAGGACGCGGTGCCGGTGCGCGTGCACGAGCCGCTGTCGGTGCTGGACGTGCTGGAGGCCGAGCGCGGCATGCACTCCTGGAGCGTGGACGCCGCCCTGCGCCGCCTGCAGCAGGAGGGGCGCGGCGTGGCCGTGTTCCTGAACTGCGGCGAAAGCGACGACCAGTTGCTGGCGCAGTTCACCGGCACCGCCCGCGCCGCCCACGCGCCCGAGCGCGGCCGCATGGACCTGCGCAGCTACGGCGTGGGTGCGCAAATCCTGCGCGACTGCGGCGTGCACCGCATGCAGCTGCTGGGCACGCCACGCCGTCTGCCCAGCATGGCCGGCGGTTACGGCCTCGAAGTCGTCGGCTACATCACCAAGGATTGACCCATGTTTGGCGCCGACAAAGGACACGTCCCCCAGCTCGACGGCAGCCACCTGCGCGTCGGCATCGTGCAGGCCCGCTTCAACGAAGGCGTGACCAACGCGCTGCACGCCGCCTGCGTGGCCGAGCTGACAGCGCTGGGTGTGCGCGAAGACAACATCACCCACGTCACCGTGCCCGGCGCGCTGGAAGTGGCGTCTGCCCTGCAGATGCTCGCGCGCCGCGGCGACGTCGACGCGCTGGTGGCGCTGGGCTGCATCATCCGTGGCGAGACCTATCACTTCGAGCTGGTCGCCAACGAATCGGGCGCCGCCGTCACGCGCGTGGCGCTGGACAGCGGCCTGCCCGTGGCCAACGCCATCCTGACGACCGAGAACATGCCGCAGGCCATCGTGCGCCAGGTCGAGAAAGGCCGCGACGCCGCCCGCGTGGCCGTGGAGATGGCGCTGCTGAAAGCACAACTGGCATGAGCACCGACAACACCGACAAAGCCGATAAGGCCGCCGAACCCGCCGCTGGCGGCACGCGCAAGTCGTCCACCAAGTCGGCCCGCTCGCGCGCGCGCGAATTTGCGCTGCAGGGGCTGTACCAGCACTTCGTCGGCAACAGCGACGTGGCGGTCATCGACGCCTTCACGCGCGAGCTGCAGGGCTTCAACAAGGCCGATTCGGTGCATTACGACGCGCTGCTGCACGGCTGCATCGTGCTGGCGGCCGACCTGGACGCGCTGATCGTGCCGCTGCTGGACCGCGAGCTGGGCCAGATCTCGCCCATCGAACATGGCTGCATGTGGATCGGCGCGTATGAGTTCCTGAAATGCCCAGACGTGCCGTGGCGTGTGGTGCTGAACGAATGCATCGAGCTGGCCAAGGACTTCGGCGGCACCGACG
>JAEXBL010000264.1 GCA_023394015.1 Pseudomonadota bacterium
TGCCCGCGCAGCGCCGGCGCCTGGGCCGCATCCCGCACCAGCGCCAGCACGCGCACGCGTGGCAGCAACTCGCGCGCCGCGCGCCGGCCCACGTCGCCGCAGCCGACGATGAGCACGCGCGCACGGCGAAAGCGTGCGGGCAGCGCGCCGAGCGGGGTCTGGTTTGAGGGCAAAATCGATCGGTTCAGCAGGTATTCAGATCCCGGGAGGATACTCAAGCACATGAGCTACACCATCACCGTGCAACCCAGCGGCCGCAGCTTTCAGGCCGAGGCCAGCGAGACCATGCTGGCCGCCGGCATCCGTCAGGGCATCGGCCTGCCCTATGGCTGCAAGGACGGCGCCTGCGGCTCCTGCAAGTGCAGGAAGCTGTCGGGCACCGTCACCCACGGCCCGCACCAGGACAAGGCCCTCTCCGCACAGGAAGAAGCCGATGGCTACGTGCTGACCTGCTGCGGCACCGCCACCAGCGACGTGGTGCTGGAGTCGCGCCAGGTCACGCACGCCGGCGCGTTCCCGATCAAGAAGATGCCGGCGCGCGTGGCGCAGCTCGAAAAGCTCTCGCCCGACGTGATGCGCATCAAGCTGCAACTGCCGGCCAACGACACGATGCAGTACCACGCCGGGCAGTACGTGGAGTTCATCCTGCGCGATGGCGCGCGGCGCAGCTACAGCATGGCCAACGCGCCGCACACGCTGATCGAGAGCGGCGCGCCGATGATCGATTTGCACCTGCGCCACATGCCGGGCGGCCAGTTCACCGACCACGTGTTCGGCGCCATGAAGGAAAAGGAGATCCTGCGCATCGAGGGGCCCTACGGCAGCTTTCACCTGCGGGACGATTCGCCCAAGCCCATCGTGCTGCTGGCCTCGGGCACCGGCTTTGCGCCGATCAAGGCCATCATCGAGCACATGCAGTTCATGGGCATCACGCGCGAGGCCGTGCTGTACTGGGGCGGCCGCCGCCCGCATGACTTGTACATGAGCGACTGGGTGCAGGCGAAATGCGCCGAGATGCCGCACCTGCGCTACGTGCCGGTGGTGTCCGACGCCCTGCCCGAGGACGGCTGGAGCGGCCGCACCGGCTTCGTGCACCTGGCCGTGCTGCAGGATTTGCCCGACCTGTCGGGCCACCAGGTCTATGCCTGCGGCGCCCCCATCGTGGTCGATTCGGCGCGCCGGGACTACGTGGAGCAAGCCGGCCTGCCCGAGCACGAATTCTTTGCCGACGCCTTCACCAGCGAGGCGGACAAGGTGGCGGACTGAATCCGCCCGCTCGCCATCGCTTCTTTTTCAATAGCTGCCCGCGCCTGATTGACAAGCGACGCGGGCATTCTTCATTCACAAGAAACCAAGCCACATGATCCCACGACGCAAGCTGCTGCTTTCCACCCTGGCCCTGGCCGCCGGCACCACCGCCTTCGCGCAGGGCGCCAAGCCGATCCACCTGATCGTGCCCTACGCGCCCGGCGGTCCCCTCGACGTAACCGCGCGCGTGCTGGCCGACCAGGTGAAGGATTCGCTGGGCACGGTGCTGGTCGAGAACAAGCCGGGCGCCGGCGGCAACATCGGCAGCGGGATGGTCGCCAAGGCCGCGCCGGACGGCACCACCATCGGCATCGCCGCCGTGGCCACGCACGCCATCAACCCCTGGCTGTTCAGCAAGATGCCGTTCGACGCGGCGAAGGACTTCGCCCCCATCACCCAGATGGTGCGCGTGCCCAACGTGCTGGTGATGAACGCCGACACCGCCGCGCGGCTGAAGGTCAATACCCTGGCCGACCTGATCGCGTATGCCAAGAAGCATCCCGGCCAGCTCAACTACGGCTCGGGCGGCAACGGTTCGGCCGGGCACCTGGCGGGCGAGATGTTCAAGCAGGGTGCAGGCATCTACGCCGTGCACATCCCGTACAACGGCGCCAACCCGGCGCAGCTGGCGCTGCTGTCGGGCCAGGTGGACTTCAACATCGACAACCTGGCCTCGGCCGCGGCCAACATCAAGGCCGGCAAGCTGAAGGCGCTGGCCGTCACCACCGCCCGGCGCTCGCCCATGCTGCCCGAGGTGCCGGCCATGGCCGAGACGCTGAAGGGCTTCGAGGTGGACACCTGGTGGGGCCTGGTGGCACCGGCCGGCACGCCGGCCGAGGTGATCGCCAAGCTCAACGCCGCCTTCACCGCCGCGCTGAAGCACCCCGACACCCAGCAGCGCTTTGCCCTGCTGATGGCCGAGCCGGTGCCGACCACGGCCGAGCAGTTCGGTGCGCTGATGGCGCGTGAGCGCGCGCGCTACGAGCCGGTGGTCAAGCGCTCGGGGGCCAAGGTGGATTGAGCCGGGCGCTTCTTGCGCCACAGAAAAAGCCGCGTGTGGACGCGGCTTTTTCGTGTCGTGGCCACGCGCGGGGGCTCAGTTCAAGGGCGTGCGCACGTTGTTGCGGTAGGTGTTCAGCGTCACGGCCGGCTCGGTCAGCTCGCCGTTGGCGGTGAACTGCATGTGCGCCGTGAGGCCCGCGAAGTCGGTCTTGGGCAGCGCGTTGACGTAGACCTTGCGGTCCACGGAGTCGGCGCGCTTCATGGCATCGACCAGCACCATGGTGGCGTCGTAGGCGTAGGGGCTGTAGGTCTGGAAGGCGCCGGGGTACTTGGCGTCGTAGCGCTGCTTCCAGGCCTGGCCTTGCGGGCGCTTCTCGACCGGCACGCCGCCGGTGGCGCACACCACCTTGCCCACGGCCGCCACGTGGCCCGCCAGCGCGGGCAGCATGCCGGTGCAGGCGCCGTCGCCGGTGATAAAGCGCAGCTCGCCCATGCCCAGTTGCTCCATCTGCCGCAGCATGGGGCCGGCCTGGGCGTCCATGCCGCCGTAGAAGATGGCGTCCGGCTTTTGCGCGCGGATGTTGGTCAGGATGGGCATGAAGTCGGTGGCGGTGTTCTTGGTGAACTCGGTGGCGACGATCTGGATGCCCTTGATCGCCGCCGTGGCCTTGAACACCTCGGCCACGCCCTGGCCGTAGGCGGTGCGGTCGTCGATGACGGCCACGCGCTGGATGCCCAGGCCGTCGGCGGCGTACAGGGCCAGGGCGGCGCCCAGGGCGCGGTCGGTGGCGAACAGGCGGTAGGTGGTCTTGTAGCCCTTGGCGGTGACGTCGGGGTTGGTGGCCGCGGGCGTGATGTGCGGCAGGCCGCAGCGGTGGTAGATGTCGGAGGCCGGCAGGATGGTGCCCGACAGCAGGTGGCCCACCACGCCGGCGGTGCGCGAGTCGCACAGCCGCTGGGCAATGACGGTGGCCTGCGTGGGGTGGCCGGCGTCGTCCTCGGCGTCGAGCTGAAAGCGCACCGGCCGTCCGCCGATGTGCAGCTTCTGCGCGTTCAACTCGTCGATAGCCATGCGCACGCCGTTCTCCGAATCCTTGCCCAGGTGCGCCGAGGCGCCCGTCAGCGGGCCGACGTGGGCGATGCGCACGGTCTGCACGTCCTGTGCCTGGGCGGCGCCGGCGGCGGCCAGGGCGGCTGCCAGAAGAGGGGTAGCGACAAAGTGGTTCATGGGCAGCAACTCCGGAATCAAGGCACGGGGGCGAGCCGCATCACTCGCCCAGGTAGGCGGCGCGCACCTTGGGGTCGGCCAGCAGGTCGGCGCCGGCGCCGGTCATGCTGATCACGCCCGACTCCATCACGTAGCCGCGGTCGGCCAGCGCCAGCGCGCGGCTGGCGTTCTGCTCGACCAGCAAAATGGTGACGCCCTGCGCGTACACGTCGCGCACCACCTCGAACACCTTGTCCACCATGATGGGCGACAGGCCCATAGAGGGCTCGTCCAGCAGCAGCAGCTTGGGCCGGCTCAGCAGCGCGCGGCCCATGGCCAGCATCTGCTGCTCGCCGCCCGACATGGTGCCGGCGAGCTGGTCCTTGCGCTCGCGCAGGCGTGGGAAGATGGTGAACACCTTCTCCACGTCCTCGGCGATGCCGGCCTTGTCGCCGCGGGTGTAGGCACCCATCAGCAGGTTCTCGGTGATGCTCATGCGGGTGAACACGCCGCGCCCCTCGGGCACCATGGCCAGGCCCTGCTTGACCAGGTCCCACGGCCCCTGGCCCTTGATCGACTGGCCCAGGTATTCGATGTCGCCGCCGGCCAGCGGCAGCGTGCCGGTGATGGCCTTCATGGTGGTGGTCTTGCCGGCGCCGTTGGAGCCGATCAGCGACACCAGTTCACCCTCGTGCACCTCGAAGTCCACGCCCTTGACGGCCTCGATGCCGCCGTAGGCCACCTGCAGGCCGGAAACTTTCAACAAGGTCTGTGCCATCTTCAATGCGTCCCCGTGCCCAGGTAGGCCTCGATCACCTTCTCGTTCTTCTGCACCTCGGCCGGCGTGCCCTCGGCGATCTGCTTGCCGTAGTCGAGCACGGTGACGCGGTCGCACAGGCCCATCACCAGCTTCACGTCGTGCTCGATCAGCAGGATGGTGCGGTTGTCCTGGCGGATGCGGTCGATCAGCTCGCGCAGCTGCACCTTCTCGGTGGCGTTCATGCCGGCGGCGGGCTCGTCCAGCGCGATCAGCTGCGGGTCGGTGGCCAGGGCGCGGGCGATCTCCAGCCGGCGCTGGTCGCCGTACGACAGCGTGCGCGAGCGGAAATGCGCGTACCGGGCGATGCCCACGTACTCCAGCAGTTCCATGGCGCGCTCGGTGATGGCGGCCTCCTCGGCCTTGAAGCCGCCGGTGCGCAGGATGGCGCCGAAGATGCCCGAATGGGTGCGCACGTGGCGCCCCACCATCACGTTCTCCAGCGCCGTCATCTCGGCGAACAGGCGGATGTTCTGGAAGGTGCGGGCAATGCCGGCCTTGGCCACCTGGTGCACGGCCTGCGGCTTGTAGGGCTGGCCGCCCAGCTCGAAACGGCCGCTGTCGGGCGTGTACAGGCCGGTGATGACGTTGAAGAAGGTGGTCTTGCCGGCGCCGTTGGGGCCGATCAGGCCATAGACCTGGCCGCGCTGGATGCGGATGCCCACGTCCGACAGGGCCTGCAGGCCGCCGAAGCGCTTGGACACGCCCTGAACGTGCAGGACGGGTTCGGTGCTGCTCATGTGCTGGTGCTCGCGCTGCTCAGGGGTTGACGGAATACTGCCGCGGCTCGGTGCTGCCGGGCACGGCATCGGCCGGAAAGTCGATGCCGGGCGGGTTCTGGTGCGCCGAGGTGGGCATCACGCGGCCGGTGCCGGTGGGCCGCGCCTTGCCGTGCTCGGGCGACGGCCACAGCCCGCGCGGGCGCAGCAGCATGATGCTGATCATGGCCAACGCGATCAGCAGCTGGCGCAGGATGGCCGAGTCCAGCCGCCCGTCGGTCATGGCCTGCAGCGGGCCGGCCACGTAGCGCAGCACCTCGGGCAGCGCCGCCAGCAGCACCGCGCCCAGCACCACGCCCGGCAGGTGGCCAATGCCGCCCAGCACCACCATGGCGACGATCATCACCGACTCCATCAGGCTGAACGACTCGGGCGACACGAAGCCCTGGAAGGCGGCGAACATGGAGCCCGCCACGCCGCCGAACGAGGCCCCCATGCCGAAGGCCAGCAGCTTCATGTTGCGGGTGTTGATGCCCATGGCCTTGGCGGCGATCTCGTCCTCGCGCACGGCCTTCCAGGCGCGGCCGATGCGCGAGTCCTGCAGCCGGTAGCAGATGAACACCGTGACCACCGTCAGCACCAGGAACAGGTAGTAGTACATGGTGACCGAGGCGATCTCGAAGCCGCCGATGGTGGTGGGCCGCCCCAAGTCCAGCCCGAACAGCTTGACCGAGTCGATCTGGTTCAGCCCCTTGGGGCCGTTGGTGATGTTGTAGGGGTGGTCGAGGTTGTTGAGGAAGATGCGGATGATCTCGCCGAAGCCCAGGGTGACGATGGCCAGGTAGTCGCCGCGCAGCTTGAGCACCGGAATGCCCAGCAGCACGCCGGTGATGGTGGCCAGCAGCAGCGCCAGCGGAATCACCAGCCACAGCGAGGTGTGAAAGCCGTTCGGAAAGGCCGCGCCGATGGCAGCGAAAGTGCTGGTTAGGTGCGGTGAGGCCAGCAGGCCGTACAGGTAGGCGCCGACGGCGAAGAAGGCCACGTAGCCCAGGTCCAGCAGGCCGGCCTCGCCCACCACGATGTTCAGGCCCAGCGCCAGCATCACGTACAGCAGCGCGATGTCGACGATGCGCACCCAGGCGTTGCCGAACTGCTGCAGCACCAGCGGCAGCACCAGCAGCGCGACGCCGCACAGCACGAAGGCGATGATCTTGTTCTTTTGCGACATGATCCGTGCTCCCTCGTCAGGCCCGGTCCGCGACCCGCTCACCCAGCAGGCCCGAGGGCCGCAGCGTCAGGATGATGATCAGCACGATGAAGGCGAAGATGTCGGTGTAGTGGCTGCCCAGCAGGCCGCCGGTGAGCTTGCCGATGTAGCCCGAGCCGATGGCCTCGATCAACCCCAGCAGCAGCCCGCCCAGCACCGCGCCGCCCAGGTTGCCGATGCCGCCGAACACCGCCGCGGTGAAGGCCTTCAGCCCCGGCAGAAAGCCCATGGTGTGCTGCGCCGTGCCGTAGTTGCTGGCGTACATCACGCCGGCAATGGCCGCCAGCACGGCGCCGATGATGAAGGTGGCCGAGATCACCACGTCGGGCTTCACGCCCATCAGGCCGGCCACGCGCGGGTTCTCGGCCGTGGCGCGCATGGCGCGGCCTATTTTTGTGAAGTGCACCAGGTACATCAGCAGCGCCAGCGCCACGGCGGTGACGCTCAGGATCATGATCTGCGTCGGCGTGATGAAGGCGCCGGCCACGTTGAACGGCGCGCTGGGCAGCAGCGTGGGAAAGGGCTTGTAGTTGGGCTTCCAGACGATCATGGCCAGCGTCTGCAGCAGGATCGACATGCCGATGGCGGTGATCAGCGGCGCCAGGCGCGGGCTGTTGCGCAGCGGCCGGTAGGCGACCTTCTCGATCACGAAGTTCAGCGTGGCCGCCACCGTGCAGGCGATCAGCATGGCCAGGATCAGGATCGCCCAGCCGGGCGAGCCGGGCATGGCGGCCTGCATCATGCCGATGGCCGACCAGGCGGTGAGCGCCCCGACCATGAGCACCTCGCCGTGCGCGAAATTGATGAGTTGGATGATGCCGTACACCATGGTGTAGCCCAGGGCGATCAAGGCATACATGCTGCCCAGCACCAGACCGTTGATGATCTGCTGAAGCAAGACTTCCATTCAATGTCTCCTGCGCCCTGGCCCGTGGTCGACGGGCTGGCCGTGTTGGGGGTGAACCCGGGCCACGCCTTGTGGGCGCCTGCCGAGCCACCTAGCAAAAAACCCGCCAGGTGGTCTGCAGCGGGTTTTGGTGAACGCGATTCTAGGAGCGCGCCGAAGGGCGGCGGCACCCGTGTTTTCCCTTGTGGACGACGCACCGCGATGGCAGGCAGCCAGCGCCGCGGGGCAGCCCTATTCGCCCGTGGCCGCGCGGTTGCGCCGGCGCAACTCGGCCAGCTTGTCGCCGATCTTGATCTCCAGCCCGCGCGGCACGGGCTGGTAGAACGGCTGCTCGGGCACGCCGTCGGGCAGGTAGCGTTCGCCGGCGGCAAAGCCGCCCTCCTCGTCGTGCGCGTAGCGGTAGCCCTTGCCGTAGTCGAGCTGCTTCATCAGTCTGGTGGGCGCGTTGCGCAGGTGCATCGGCACCGGGCGCGTGGTGTCCTGCTTGACGAAGGCCCTGGCGGCGTTGAAGGCCTTGTAGACGGCGTTGCTCTTGGGCGCCACGGCGAGATACACCACGCATTCGGCCAGCGCCAATTCACCCTCGGGGCTGCCCAGGCGCTCGTAGACGTCGGCGGCGTCCAGCGCCAGGCGCAGCGCGCGCGGGTCGGCCAGGCCGATGTCCTCGCTGGCGATGCGGATCATGCGGCGCGCCAGGTAGCGCGGGTCGGCCCCGCCGTCGAGCATGCGCGCAAACCAGTACAGCGCGGCGTCGGGGTCGCTGCCGCGCACCGATTTGTGCAGCGCGCTGATGGTGTCGTAGAACTGCTCGCCGCCCTTGTCGTAGCGGCGCAGGCGCTCGCCCAGCACCTTCAGCAGCCAGGCGTCGGTGATGCGCTCGGCCTGCTCGGCGCGGGCGGCGACGAACAGGGTCTCCAGCGTGTTCAGCAGGCGCCGCGCGTCGCCGTCGGCGTAGGCGATCAGGCGCGCCTGCGCTGCGCTTTCGATGGCCGTCTGCGCGTATTCAGCCTGGGCGCGGGCCAGGATCTGCTGCAAATCCTCCTCGCCCAGCGGCTGCAGCACGTAGACGGCGGCACGCGAGAGCAGGGCCGAGTTGACCTCGAACGAGGGGTTCTCGGTGGTGGCGCCGATGAAGGTGAACAGGCCGCTCTCCACGTGCGGCAGGAAGGCGTCCTGCTGGCTCTTGTTGAAGCGGTGCACCTCGTCGACGAAGACGATGGTGGCCTGCGGCGCCAGGCCATCGCGTGCCTTCTGGGCCAGCTCCACCGCCTCGCGGATGTCCTTGACGCCGCCGAGCACGGCGCTGATGGGGATGAACTGCGCGTCGAAGGCGTCGGCCATCAGCCGCGCGATGGTGGTCTTGCCGGTGCCGGGCGGCCCCCACAGGATGCAGCTGTGCGGCTGGCCCGATTCGAAGGCGATGCGCAGCGGCATGCCCTCGCCCAGCAGGTGCTGCTGGCCCACCACCTCGGCCAGCGTGCGCGGGCGCAGGCGCTCGGGCAGGGGCACGTGCAGGGCAGGCGGCGGGTCGGAGGCGGAACGGCGCGGCATGGCGCCATTCTAGAAACCGCCAGCGTCTCGGCGGGCGTGCCCCGGCCGGGCCGGGGCCAGCCGGGGTTTACTGCCGCAGCACGTGCGCCCCCTTGGGCGGCGTGAACTGGAAATGGCTGGCGGGCAGCGCCGCGTTCACCTCGAAGCCGTTGAAGCTCAGCACCGAGCGCTGGCCGAAGCTGTCCAGAATCTCCAGCGTGCCCAGCTCGGCGCCCTGGGCGCCGGGCCTGAAGCCGACGCGGATGCTTTGCAGCTGGCCGTCGCGCGACTTGGGCACCGCCTTGACCCATTGCTGGCCATCGGCGTCGGGCTCTTCGCTGAGGCTGAAGTCCTGCTCCAGCGCCTTCAGATCCGGCGCGGCGGCCACGATGGCGGCGGGCGTGGCGCCCAGCACCTGATCCTGCGCGCGCGCGGTGACCTGGTTCAGGTCGACGTCGTGCAGCCACAGCGTCTGGCCGTCGGCGACGATGGTCTGCTCGAACGGCTTGGCGTAGACAAAGCGGAATTTGCCTGGCCGCTGGAACTCGAAGGTGCCGCTTTGCGTCCGGGCGCGCGGCTGCTGGCCGTCCTTGGCCGGGGCGGTGACGACCTGGGTGAAGCTGGCCTTGCCCGAACGCGTGCCCTTGACGAATTGCTCCAGGCTCTGCAGCCCGCCGGCCCAGGCGGGGTGGGCCACGGCGGCCATCAGGGATGCGGCCAGGGCTGCCTGGCCCAGCAGGCGCGCGGTGCGGGAGTGGCAAGAAAGATGTTGGTTCATGTGCATGGGACCGGCATTGTGGCGCCGGGTTCGCACCGATGGGTGAAGAATGGTGAAGAACGGCAAAGTCGCGGCGCTGGCCTACAGGCCGGCCGGCGCCCGCGCCGACGGGCGCGTGGCTATTCGGCCCGCGCCGGCACCAGGATGTCGCGCTGGCCGCTGCTGCTCATGGCGCTGACGAGGCCGGCCTTCTCCATGTCCTCGCCCAGGCGCGCGGCGCGGTTGTAGCCGATCTTCAGGTGGCGCTGCACCAGCGAGATGCTGGCCTTGCGGTTCTTCAGCACGATCTCCACCGCCTGGTCGTACAGCGGGTCCTTCTCGCCGTCGCCGCCATCGCCCAGACCGCCCTCCTCGCCGTCCACCGTGCCGCCTTCCAGCACGCCCTCGATGTAGTTCGGCTCGCCCTGGCTCTTGAGGTATTCGACCACGCGGTGCACCTCGTCGTCGCTGACGAAGGCGCCGTGCACGCGCTGCGGCAGGCCGTGGCCGGCCGGCAGGTACAGCATGTCGCCCAGGCCCAGCAGGCTCTCGGCGCCCATCTGGTCGAGAATGGTGCGGCTGTCGATCTTGCTGCTGACCTGGAACGAGATGCGCGTGGGGATATTGGCCTTGATCAGCCCGGTGATCACGTCCACGCTGGGCCGCTGCGTGGCCAGGATCAGGTGGATGCCGGCCGCGCGCGCCTTCTGCGCCAGGCGAGCGATCAGTTCCTCGATCTTCTTGCCGACCACCATCATCAGGTCGGCCAGCTCGTCGATCACGACCACGATGTAGGGCAGGCGCTCCAGCGGCTCGGGGTCGTCGGGCGTCAGGCTGAAGGGGTTGTAGATGAACTCCCCGCGCGCCCTGGCCTCGTCGATCTTCTGGTTGAAGCCGGCCAGGTTGCGCACACCCGCCTTGCTCATCAGCTTGTAGCGGCGCTCCATCTCGGCGACGCACCAGTTCAGGCCGTTGGCGGCCTGCTTCATGTCGGTGACCACCGGCGCCAGCAGGTGCGGAATGCCCTCGTAGACGCTCATTTCCAGCATCTTGGGGTCGATCATCAGCAGGCGCACGTCCTTGGGTTCGGCCTTGTAGAGCAGCGACAGGATCATGGCGTTGATGCCCACCGACTTGCCCGAGCCGGTGGTGCCGGCCACCATCACGTGCGGCATCTTGGCCAGGTCGGCCACCACCGGCTTGCCGATGATGTCCTTGCCCCGGCCCACGGTGAGCAGCGACTTGGCGTCGTGGTAGACCTTGGAGCCCAGGATCTCCGACAGCTTGATCATCTGCCGCCGGGCATTGGGCAGCTCCAGCGCCATGTAGTTCTTGCCGGGAATGGTCTCGATGACGCGGATCGACACCAGGCTCAGGCTGCGCGCCAGGTCCTTGGCCAGGTTCACCACCTGCGAGCCCTTGACGCCGGTGGCCGGCTCGATCTCGTAGCGCGTGATCACCGGGCCCGGCGCGGCGGCCACCACGCGCACCTCGACGCCGAAGTCCTTGAGTTTCTTCTCGATCAGCCGGCTGGTCATCTCCAGCGTGTCGGGCGCCACGCTGTCGCGGTGCGCGGGCGCGCTGTCCAGCAGGTCGACCTGCGGCAGCGGGCTGTCGGGCAGTTCGCTGAACAAGGGCTTTTGCTTTTCCTTGGCCACGCGCTCGCTCTTGGGCACCTGCACCAGGGTCGGCTCGATCAGCACGGGCGTGACATGCTGCTCCTCGATCACTTCGCGCTCGTGGTGCACCACCTCCTCGCGCTCGCGCGCCGCCCGCTTGCCCAGCGCCAGGTCCTGCGCGATCTCGCGGCGCTCGCGGCGCGACTCGACCAGCGCATACAGCCCGGCGCCGATGCGCTCGGCCAGCCGGCTCCAGGAGAAGCGAAACGCCAGCGCCGCGCCCAGCACCAGCGTGGCAATGCCGAACAGTGCCGAGCCGGTGAAGCCCAGCCACTTGACGGCGATGGGGCCGCCCAGGTAGCCCACGATGCCGCCCGCCGAGCCGGGCAGCGCCTCGTCCCAGCGGTACAGGCGCGACCACTCCAGCCCGGTGCTGGCGGCCAGCACCAGCCCCAGGCCCAGCCAGAAGGCCCAGCGGGTGGACAGCAGGCGCCGCCAAAGGGGCTGCCCGGGCTGGTCGGCCGCGGCCGGACCGCCCCGCATCCAGCGCGAGACACCCGACAGCCAGGCGCGCAGCGCCGCCGCCACGCACCACCAGGCCGAGAAGCCCAGCGCCATGTAGGCCATATCGGCCAGCCAAGCGCCCAGCTTGCCGGCCCAGTTGTGCGGCGCGCCGCCCGTGCCCGAGGTGGACCAAGCGGCATCGTGCGGCGAGTAACTGCCCAGCGCCATGGCCGCGAAGATGATCAGCGCCAGGCCCAGCACCAGCACCACCTCTTGCGTGAAGCGGCCGACGCCGGTGCGCGCCGCCGGCGCCGGCTGCGCGTTGTTGAAGGTATTGAGTGGGTAAGCCATGGACAAAACTACAGGGCCGTGAGCTTACCGCAAGCCTTGCCCCAGGCAGCGCGCCGGCCCCGTGCCAGGGCGGCGGGCCCGGCGTCAGCCAAAGGCGGTCAGCCGGTCCTTGACGATGATGGAGCCGTTGTCCTGCGTCTGGATGAAGCCGCGCTCTTCCAGGTCCTTCATCACGCGGCTGACCATCTCGCGCGAGGCGCCCACCATCTTGGCGATGTCCTGGCGCGAAATCTTCTCGCGGATCAGCATCTCGCCGGTGTCGCTGTCGGTGTCGGCGGCAAACTCCAGCAGGGCGCGCGCCACGCGACCGTAGACATCCATCAGCGCCAGGGATTCGATCTTGCGGTCGGCATGGCGCAGGCGCTGCACCAGGCCGTGCATGATGGCGTAGGCCATGGAGCTGTTCTCGGGCAGGCAGCGCGCAAACTCGGCCCGGCCCAGCATCAGCACGTCGGTCTGCACCTCGGCGCGCACCGTGGCCGAGTGCGGCTCGTTGTCGATCAGGCTCATCTCGCCGATGTGGTCGCCCGGCTGCAGCGTGGCCAGAATCACCTCGCGGCCGCGGCTGTCGGCGCTCATCACCCGCGCGCGGCCGTTCAGCAAGATGAACAAGGCATTGCTCTTCTTGCCCTGCTCGACGATCAGTTCGCCACGCTTGAAGCGGCGCTTGACCACCGCGTCGGCGACCGAGACAGCCTGCGCCTCGGTCAGCATGGAAAACAGTGGGACCCGACGAATCAGATCAAGACTCGACAACAGACTGGTCATGTCAAAACACCTCCGGCCCTCGCGCCGATGCTTGAGTTCTTAGAATTTGAGCCCTCCACGGAAGGTGCTCCGACGACAATGTGAAAAAAATCACATCTATTATCGTAGCGCACCACCCCTGAATACAAAAGGCTCCCATGACCGTTAAGCACGCCAAAGTCCTGATCCTCGGCTCCGGCCCCGCCGGCTACACCGCCGCCATCTACGCCGCGCGCGCCAACCTGCAACCCATGCTGGTCACCGGCATGGTGCAAGGCGGCCAGCTGACCACCACCACCGACGTGGACAACTGGCCCGCCGATGCCGAGGGCGTGCAGGGGCCTGACTTGATGCAGCGCTTTCTGCAACACGCCGAGCGCTTCAACACCGAGATCGTGCTCGACCACATCCACACCGCCGACCTGTCGGCGCGCCCGTTCAAGCTGAGCGGCGACAGCGCCACCTACACCTGCGACAGCCTGATCATCGCCACCGGCGCCTCGGCCAAGTACCTCGGCCTGCCGTCCGAGGAGGCCTTCATGGGCCGCGGCGTGTCGGCCTGCGCCACCTGCGACGGCTTCTTCTACCGCGACCAGGACGTGTGCGTGGTGGGCGGCGGCAACACCGCCGTCGAAGAAGCGTTGTATCTGTCCAACATCGCCCGCAAGGTCACGCTGGTGCACCGGCGCGACCAGTTCCGCGCCGAGCCGATCCTGGTCGACAAGCTCATGGACCGGGTGGCCGCCGGCAAGATCGAGCTGAAGACCTTTCACGTGCTCGACGAGGTGCTGGGCGACGACAGTGGCGTCACCGGCATCCGCATCAAGCACGTGGACAGCGGCCAGACCGAAGACATCCAGCTGCAGGGCTGCTTCATCGCCATCGGCCACGCGCCCAACACCGAGTTGTTCAAGGACCAGCTCGACATGGACGGCGGCTACATCAAGACCCAGGGCGGCCTGCAGGGCTTTGCCACGCAGACCAGCGTGCCCGGCGTGTTCGCCGCCGGCGACGTGCAGGACCATGTCTACCGCCAGGCCATCACCAGCGCCGGCACCGGCTGCATGGCCGCGCTGGATGCGCAGCGCTTTCTAGAGCAACAGAAGTAATCCAAGACCCAAGCCCCCGAAAAGCCCGCTATAATTGCGGGCTTTGCTTGATTTGCGCTGCCATTGCGTGGATCGCCTGGATCGAGCAGGGGCTACCGCCACCCCTTTCATGGCGAGGTGAGGCCGAAGCGAGTCGCAACCCCATCCACGTCCATCCACGTGGGCCTGCGGCGCCAGCAACGGCTGTAATGACTGGAGTCATCCAATGGCACGCGTGTGCGACGTCACGGGCAAGAAGCCCATGGTCGGGAACAACGTTTCCCACGCCAACAACAAAACCAAGCGCCGGTTCCTGCCGAACCTGCAATACCGCCGTTTCTGGGTCGAGAGCGAGAACCGCTGGGTGCGCCTGCGTGTCTCCAGCGCCGCCCTGCGCCTGATCGACAAGAACGGCATCGACGCCGTGCTCGCCGACATGCGCGCCCGCGGCCAAGCCTGACCCCCCCGTTAAAGGAGCTTCCATCATGGCCACCAACGGCGGACGCGAAAAGATCAAGCTAGAATCCACGGCCGGAACCGGCCACTTCTACACCACCAGCAAGAACAAGAAGACCATGCCCGAGAAAATGTCGATCATGAAGTTCGACCCCAAGGCTCGCAAGCATGTCGAATACAAGGAAGTCAAGCTGAAGTAATTCAGCCGACCCAACCCCAGACAACCCGCTGCCCGCAGCGGGTTTCTTTTTTCCCGAAACCGCTTCACCCCGGCCGCTAGAATCGCCGGTCAAGATCGACGCGGAAGGGTGGCAGAGTGGTCGATTGCACCGGTCTTGAAAACCGGCGACGCGCAAGTGTCCGTGGGTTCGAATCCCACCCCTTCCGCCACCAGCCAGGCAAACATGCGGCTTTCCGAGTTGGTGGGTGCTCATACCCAACATGAGACCCCATAGACGAAATGCTTGATGCTTCGCGGCGTTGGCTGGCTAGTGCTGTCGTTTAACCCGGGAAACGGATTGCATGTCCATGATTTCTTCTTGCAGTTCGCGCTGCCTATAAGACAGACCACCGGCCGCCGACCCCCAAAAAACTACGGCAAGGGTTTCGGGCCGGGAGTCAGCGCGGCTACAGCGGCGGCTTCGGCAACGACCTGATGCTCAAGGACATGGGCCTGGCCGTCGAGGCGGCCCTGAGCATCGGCGCGGCCATTCCGCTGGGCGAGCTGGCGCGCAACCTGTACGCCCTGAACAGCCAGGCCGGCCGCGGCGGGCTGGATTTTTCCAGCGTGGTGCAACTGGTGCGCAAGACAGGCTGAGGCGCGCTCTTGTATCGCTTCAAGCCCGCCGCAGCGTGAAGCGCTCGAAACCGGCGCCCAGTTGCCCGGCCTGCGCGGCGGTGAGCGCCCAGACCGGCGCGCCCGGGGCTCGGCATTCCTGCAGCGCCCAGTGGCGCACGCCGCGCGCGTGCAGCTCGGCCGCCAGCGTCATCAGTTCGTCCACGCCGAACAACCCCGGGTGCCAGGTGGTGCGGCATTCCAGCGCCACGCCGCTGTCCAGCACGCAGACCAGCGCCTCGAAGGCGCGCGCGCCGCTGCCGGGCGTGGCGGTGATGGCCTCGTAGCGCGCCAGCGGCGCCTTGATGTCCAGCCCGACCCAGTCCAGCCGCGGCAGCAGCGCGGCCAGGCGCTCGGGGTACATGCCGGCGGTGTGCAGCGCGGTGTGCAGGCCGAGCGCGCGCACGGCGTCGAGGGCCGGGCCGAGCGCGGCTTGCAGCGTCGGCTCGCCGCCGGAAAACACCACGCCATCCAGCAGGCCGCGGCGCTCGCGCAGCAGCTGCGTCACCTCGGCCCAGCGGTGGCGTGTGGGCGCCCTGGCGTCGAGCAGTTCGGTGTTGTGGCAATAGCCGCAGCGCCAGGGGCAGCCCTGG
>JAEXBL010000330.1 GCA_023394015.1 Pseudomonadota bacterium
GCGTTATTTCGGGGTGGACATGGTGCTGGTGGCCTGCAGCGACGCCGATGGCGTCTGGCAGGCCAGGGCGGGGGCGCCGCCCGCCGCCGCCGAATCGCTTCCCTTTTCCGCCGAATGCCCGCTGCGCGCCAGCGACGGCCGGCAGCTGGGCACATTCCGGCTGCTGCACGGGCAGCCGCGCGATTTCGGCGAAGACGACCGCCGCGCGCTGGAGGACTACGCCGGGCTGGCGGCCGCCGCGGTGGAAAAGCGCCGGGCGCTGGCGGCCGAACGCGCGGCCGAGGACAGCTGGCGCGACGAGGCCCGCAACCTGTCGATGGCGATTGCCGGCAGCGGCACCGGCGTCTGGGACCGCAATGTCGTCACCGGCGAAATCACCTATTCCACCGGCTGGAAGGCGCTGCTGGGCTATGGCGAGTTCGATATCTCCAATCGCATCGAAGACGCGTACAAGCGGCTGCATCCCGACGACGCCGAATACGTGCGCTCGGCCATGCAGGCGCACTTCGAGGGCAAGACGGAAAGCTACGAGGTCGAGCACCGGATCCTTTGCAAGGACGGCAGCTACAAATGGATCTGCAGCCGCGGCAAGGTCGTCAGCCGCGACGCGCAGGGCCGGGCGTTGCGCATGATGGGCACCACCACCGACATCAGCGCCATGCGCGCGATGTCGGAACGGCTGCAGCGCACGGCGGACCTGCTGGTCAACCTGACGGACGCGGTGCCCGGCATGGTCTTCCAGTGCGGGCAGGGAACCGAGGGCGGCTCCCGGTTCCTCTACGTCAGCGCGGGCATCTGGGACATGTTCGAACTGACGCCGGACGACGTCCGGGACAGCGCCGCGGCGATAGAGCAGCGTGTCCACCCCGACGACCTCGTCAGCTATCACACCTCGCTGCAGGCCGCGGCCGCCGCCCAGACTCCCTGGCACCTGGAGTTCCGCGTCTGCCTGCCCGGGCAGGGCTTGCGCTGGCGCCAGGGCGACGCCAGCCCGCGCAAAGGGCCCGACGGCTCGGTGGTCTGGCATGGTTTCGTCACCGACATCACGGACCGCAAGCGCGCCGATTTCGAACTGCACGAACTGGCCGCCACCGACGCGCTGACCACCTTGCCCAACCGCCGCCATTTCATGTCGCGCATCGCGGCGGAACTGGCCCGGATCAAGCGGCATGGCAGCGATTGCGCCGCGGTGCTGATGTGCGACCTGGACCATTTCAAGCGCATCAACGATACGTGGGGACACGCGATCGGCGACGGCGTGCTCCAGCATTTCGCCAATACGCTGCGCGCGCAGTTGCGCGCCGTCGATCTGGCCGGGCGCATCGGCGGCGAGGAATTCGCCATCGTGCTGCCGGATACCGATCTGGAGCGCGCGCACGCGTTTGCGATGCGGGTGCAGCAGCGCATCGCCGACACGCCATTCTCCTCGGGCGGCCGGCGCATACCGCTGACGGTCAGCATCGGAATTTCCACCATGCACACCATGGACGCGGATGCCGAACTGGCGCTGATCCGCAGCGACCGGGCGCTCTACAACGCCAAGCAGCTTGGCCGCAACCGCATCGAATCCGCGCCCTCAGTGTTTTCCCGATAGAACAACCGGCAGGCCCATTTGTTCCATTGACGGTACATTAGGACACCCCTAGAGTTCCCTGCATGGGAACCTCATTGCCGCTTCCGAAGTACCACCAGATCTACCTCGTCCTGCGCGAGCAGTTGCAGGAAGGGCGCTTCGATCAGGAGGGCGTGCCGGGAGAACACGCGCTGGCCGCGCAGTTCGACGTGGCCCGCATCACCATCCGCAAGGCGATGGAAATGCTGGTGGCCGACGGGCTGGTCTCGCGCCGTCCCGGACTCGGCACCTGGCCTCTGCGCGCGGCCGCCACACCCGGCGGCCAGCCCAAGCCCAGTCCGCAGCAGAAGGCGCACCTGACCGGCCTGCTGGAGAACATCGTCAACATGGGCCTGCGCACTTCCGTGCGCGTGCTGGACAGCGCGCTGGTCTCGGCGCCGCCCTTCGTCGCCGAGTCGCTGGACGTTCCGGCCGGCACGCCGGTGCACAAGAGTCTGCGCGTGCGCAGCACCGAGGCCGGGTCGCTGTCCCACATCACCACCTACGTGCCCCAGGCCGTCGCCGATTTCACGCGCGAGGATCTCGAACGTGAACCGCTGCTGATGCTGCTGGAAGCGGCGGGCGTGGAGTTCGGCGGCGCCACGCAGGCCATTTCGGCCAGGCTGGCCGACGCGCAGGTGGCGCGCCACCTCGACGTATCCGTCGGGTCGGCGCTGCTGGCCGTGACGCGGATCGTGCGCGACGTGGACGACCGGCCGGTGCAGCTCCTGCAGGGCCTCTACCGGCCCGATCGCTATCAGTACCAATTGCAGCTGTCGCGCGTCGGCAGCATCGACGCCAAGGTCTGGGTCAGCGAAGAGCTGTCGGCCCAATTCCATTGAACCCTCCGGAGATCGTCCATGAATTCGCGCCGCACCTTTCTTTATCAATCCGCCGCCGCGGCAGCCCTGGTGTCGGCTCCGTGGGTGGCCCGGGCCCAGGGCGCCAAGCCCGTGAAGGTCGGAATCCTGCACCCGGTGACCGGGGCGCTCGCCTATTCGGGCCAGCAATGCCGTCTGGGCGCCTTGCTGGCGATCGAGGACATCAACAAGGCCGGCGGCATCAAGTCGCTGGGCGGGGCGCCCTTGGAAGCCATGCTCGGCGACGCGCAGTCGCGCCCCGAGGCGGGGTCGGCGGAAGTCGAGAAAATGAATGAAGCCGGCGTGTCGGCCATCGTCGGCGCCTATGCCTCGGCGATCTGCCTGGCCACGACCCAGACCGCGGCCAAGTACAACCTGCCGCACGTGGTGGACGTGGGCGTGGCGGATCAGATCGTCGAGCGCGGCCTGAAGAACACCTTCCGTTTCGGACCCGGCTACCGCGCCTGTAGCGAGCGCGCCATCACCGACCTAGCCGCGCTGAACGACGCGGCGGGCAAACCGGCCAAGACGGTGATGATCGTGCACGAGGATTCCCTCTTCGGCACGGGCACGGCGGCGCTGCTTTCCAAGTCGCTGCCGCAGCACGGTTTCGAGGTGAAGGACGTGGTCAAGCACCCGAACCCTACCCGCGACTTCAACAACATCGTGCTGCGCATGAAGTCCCTCAACCCGGACATCGTGATCCCGGCCAACTACTACAACGAATACGCCTTGCTGCTGCGCGCCATGAAGCAGCAGAAGGTGCAGCCCAAGGCGATCTATTCCGTGCTCGGGGGCGCGGCCTCCAGCTACAAGTTCCTCAAGGAATTCCCCGACATCGCCAACGGCATCATCGATTGCAACCACTGGTTCAACCCCAAGGACGCCCGGGTGGCCCCGCTGAAAGCACGCGTGGAGGGGAAGGGCGCCTACTTCAGTTACGAGGTGTTCATGACCTACACCTCCGTGCTGCTGCTGGCCGACGCGCTGGAGCGAGCCAAGTCCGCCGACCGCGCGGCCATCATCGACGCGCTGGCGTCCAGCACGTTCTCGGACAGCATCATGCCCTACGGGCCGACCAAGTTCGTGAACGGCCAGAACACCGGCGCGCAGCCCCTGCTGACGCAGGTGATCGGCGGCGACATCAAGGTGGTCATCCCCGCGGACTACCGCCAGGCCGATCCCGTCTTCCCCCTCAAGGCCTGAGCGCTGGCATGCTCGACCCCGCCATCCTCTTTTCCTCGGTGCTCAACGGCCTGACCACGGGCGCGGTATACGCGCTGATCGCCCTGGGCCTGACGCTGATCTACGGCGTGCTCCACATCATCAACTTTGCCCACGGGGCGGCGCTGATGGTGGCGCTGTACGCCGTGTATCTGCTGAAGGAGCGGCTGGGCATCGATCCCTACGCGGCGCTGCCGCTGGTGGTGGCAGGCATGTTCGCGCTGGGCTACGCCCTGCAGCGCGTCGTGATCAACCGCGCCAGCCACGGCAAGGACGAGAACATCCTGCTGGTGACCCTGGGGCTGGCCATCGTGCTGGAGAACCTGGCGCTGGTGTGGTTCAAGTCCGACACGCGCACCATCGACACCGCCTACACGCTGTCCACGGTGGAGATCGGGCCGGCCATGATCGCCTTGCCCAAGGTCATCGCCTTCTTCGGCGCGCTGGCCGTGGCCGCGGCGCTGTTCTGGATCATCCGCGGCACGGACCTGGGACGCGCCATCCGCGCGGTGGCCAAGGAAAAGCAGGGCGCCAGGCTGATGGGAATCGACGTGGAGAAGGTGTACGCGCTGTCGTTCGGCATCGGCATGGCCTGCCTGGGCGCGGCGGCGTGCTTCCTGCTGCCGGCGTATTACGTGAATCCGCAGGTGGGCGGCGGCTTCGTGCTGGTGGCGTTCACCATCGTGGTGCTGGGCGGCATGGGCAGCTTCGCGGGGGCGCTGGCCGGCGGCCTGCTTATCGGCGTGGTGGAGTCCATCGGGGGCCTGTTCCTGGGCGACTCGCTGGGCCAGATGGGCATATTCGCGATCTTCATCGCGGTGCTGCTGTTTCGCCCG
>JAEXBL010000282.1 GCA_023394015.1 Pseudomonadota bacterium
CCGCATCGCCGGCTGGGGGTGGGGGGGCGGCGGCGCGCCGGCGCCCTTCAGTGCCGAGCGCCAGGGCGCGGCGCCGCCGATCAGCGTCAGCGCTTGAGGGCGCTCTCACCCCGGCGATCGCCGGCGACTTGAGCTTCGGTGTCTGCTGGCCTGCACACGCAGCTTTTTTCAGGTCCAACCAAGGCCCGTCCCACGAGGCCACTGGCCCATCAGGCCGCCGGCACGCCCAGGCACCGCCCTTCGCGCACCAGCTCGTCGAAGCCCGCCGCCAGCGCATCCAGCAGCTGCCGCACCGCCGGTCGCATGCCCTGGCGGCTGGCGAAGGCGGCTTGTACCAGGCCGGGTGGTGGTGCCCAGCCGGGCAAGAGGGCCTGCAGTTCGCCGCGCGCCAGCGGGCCGTGCGCCATCATCAGCGGCAGTGCGGCGCAGCCGACACCGGCCAGCGCCGCGCACAGCAGGGCGCCCATGTCATCGGCGACCAGGCGCGGGTTCAGTGGCACTTCGGCCTGCGCACCATCGGGGCCGCGCAATAGCCAGCGGCCTTCATCGGGCGAGTTGCCCAGGTCCAGCGTGGGCAGTTTCGCCAGATCTTCCGGGGTGACGGGCGGCGGCGCATTGGTGAGCAGTGCCGGGGCGGCGACCAGCACGTGTGGGCTCAGGGCCAGCGGGCGCACCACTTCTTCCTGCGGCAGCGCGGCGTCGGGGGCGCGCACGCGCAAGGCCAGGTCCACGCCGTCCTGCCATACGTCGACGTTGCGGTTGCTCGCTTGCAACTGCACGTTGACCAGCGGCCAGGCGTTGAGGAAGCGCGCCAGCATGTCGCTCACGCCGTGCTGCAGCAGCGCGGGCGGGCAGGACAGCCGCACCGTGCCGCGCGGCGCGCTGGTCTGCTCGTGGGCCAGCGCCTGCACGCTGGCGGCCTCGGCCAGCATGGCGCGGGCGTGCTGCAGGGTCTGCTGGCCGATGTCGGTGAGCGCAAAGCGCCGCGTGGTGCGCTGGATCAGGCGCACGCCCAGGGCCGCCTCCAATGCCGCCAGGCGGCGGCTGAGCTTGCTCTTGGGGATGCCGGTGGCGCGCTCGGCTGCGGCAAAGCCGCCGTGCTCGGCCACGTGGGCGAAACAGGCGAGGTCGTTCAGGTCGTCCATCGGATCAGTTGGGCATGGTGCTGGCGTGCCGCCCGCCGCGCATGACACGCATGACGAATGACCGCGCTCTGACGAGCGCATGACCAATGACAAAGGCGCGGTGCGGGCCGATGCCTTTGGTCATGGCTCATGGCGCGCTGCGAAGTGAGATTTCATCTCGGGGTCGGCCGGCTGGGAAGGTGTTATTGTTCCATATTTAGAACAATGTGATGAAAACAAGCCTGTTTATCTTCAATTGATGCGCCTATACCATTCAATTGTGCGCTGGCAATCCGCCTGCGCCCCCATCCAACCAAAGCGAGACAAACCATGAGCACCACCCCCGTCACCACCGCCCCCAAGCGCGTCATCGACACCCGCAGCGCCCCCGGTCGCCATTGGGTGGGCGATGGTTTTCCGGTGCACGGCCTGTTCGGCTACAGCGGTGCCGGCGTGGCCGAGCGCAGCCCCTTTCTGCTGCTGGATTACGCCGCGCCGACGCGCTTCACGCCCAACACCGGCTACCGGCGTGGCGTCGGCCAGCACCCGCATCGGGGCTTTGAAACCGTGACCATCGTCTACGAGGGCGAGGTCGAGCACCGCGACAACACCGGCGCCGGCGGCGTGATCGGCCCGGGCGATGTGCAGTGGATGACCGCCGGCGGCGGCATCATCCATGAGGAGTTTCACTCTGCGGCCTACAGCCAGCGCGGCGGCCCGTTCGAGATGGTGCAGTTGTGGGTCAACCTGCCGGCCCGGCACAAGATGACCCCGGCGCGCTACCAGGCCATCACCGATGCCAGCATTCCTGCCGTGGCGCTGCCGGCCGAAGCCGGGCGCGTGCGCGTGATCGCCGGTGAATTGGCAGGCCAGCGCGGCCCGGCGCGCACCTGGACGCCGATGAACGTCTGGGACGTGCGCCTTGCCGCCGGGCAAACCGCTGATCTGGCGCAGCCCGAGGGCTGGAGCACGCTCATCGTGGTGCTCGATGGCACGGTGCAGCTCAACGGCGAAGCCGTGCTGCGGCCCGCCGACATGGCCACCTTGTCCACTGCCGGCAGCGGGCTGGTGATCGAAGCCAACAGCCAGGCCAAGCTCCTGCTCCTGGCCGGCGAGCCGATCGACGAGCCGGTGGTCTGCTACGGGCCGTTCGTGATGAACAGCCAGCAGCAGATCGCCCAGGCCATCGACGATTTCAACAGCGGGCGCTTTGGCCAGGGCCTGCACTGAACCCATTCCACCCCAGTTCCATCCCATTTCAACCATCAGAAACGAAAGGAAAACGCCATGAACCGCAAACCCAAGATCGCCATCCTCATCAGCAGCACCCGTGACGCACGCTTTGGCGCCCGCGCCGCCGACTGGCTGTTGCAACACGCCCGCCAGCGCAGCGACATGGACTTCGAGCTGGTCGATCTCAAGGACTTCGACCTGCCGCTGTTCAACGAAAAGGCTTCCAACCTGTGGGCGCCCAGCGAAGATCCGCGCGCCATCGCCTGGCAGCAGAAAATCGCCGAGTTCGACGGCTACGTGGTGGTCACCGCCGAGTACAACCACTCGATCACCGGCGCGCTGAAGAACGCCTTCGACCAGGCCTACGTGGAGTGGAAGCACAAGCCGATCGGCTTTTTCGGCTACGGCGGCGTGGGCGCGGCGCGCGCCATCGAGCACGCGCGGCTGATCGCGGTCGAACTGCACATGGTGCCGGTGCGCACCGCCACCCACATCGCCGGCGGGGATTTCTTCTCGGTGGTGATGAACGGCGCGCCGATGGACAGCATTGCCGCGCACATCGCGCCCAGCACCACCGAGATGCTGGACCAGGTCGCCTGGTGGGCACGCGCCACCCTGGCCGCGCGCGGTGCCGAATCGGCCAAGGCCGCCGAGGTGGAGGCGGAAGTCGCCACCGCTTAAGCTCGATCCCTGCCTGCCCGGAGAACGACCATGGCCCAGCCCGCCCACGCACCGCTTCGCATCGCCCCACGCACCGCCGAAATCGGCGGTGGCCTGCCGGTGGCGCGCACCCTGCCCTCGCGCGTGAAGCGCACCATCGGCGCCTGGTGCTTTCTCGACCACGCCGGGCCGGCCACGTTTGCGCCCGGCACCGGCATGCGCGTCGGGCCGCATCCGCACACCGGCCTGCAGACCTTTACCTGGATGCTGGAAGGCGAGGTGCTGCACCGCGACAGCCTGGGCCATGAACAGGTCATACGCCCCGGCCAGGTCAACCTGATGACCGCCGGCCACGGCATCGCCCACACCGAGGAAACCCTGGGCGATGAAACCCGCATGCACGCCGCGCAGTTGTGGATCGCGCTGCCGGCGCGCGTGGCCGACATGGCGCCGCGCTTCGACCACTATCCCGAGCTGCCGCGCTGGCAGCAGGAGGGCGCCGAACTGGTGCTGCTGGCTGGCGAATGGCAGGGCCGCCGCTCGCCGGCATTGGTGTACACGCCGCTGATGGGCGCCGACGTGTTCGCGGCCCACGGCGCGCGGCTCGCCGTACCGCTTGATCCGGCGTTTGAATACGGCGTGATGCCGCTGACCGGCGCGGCCACGGTGCAGGGCGAGGCGCTGGCCCAGGATGAACTCCTGTACCTGCCGCCCGGCGCCAGTGAGTTGGCGCTGGAACTGACTCCGGGCACGCGCGTGATCCTGATCGGCGGCGAGCCGTTCGACGAGGACATCACCATCTGGTGGAACTTCGTCGGCCACGGCAAGCCCTACATCAGCCAGGCGCAGCGCGACTGGCAGGCCGGTAGCGCGCGCTTTGGCGAGGTCAAGGGCTTCGACGGCCCGCGCCTCGTTGCGCCGCCGGTGCCGTGGGCGGCTTGAGCGGCGGCCGCGCATGAACCTCGACACGCTCGCCACCGCTTTCGCCCAGCAAGGCCCCTGGCTGGTGTTTGGCAACGTGCTGCTGCAACAGCTCGGGGCGCCGGTGCCGGTGTGGCCCACGCTGCTGGTGGTGGGCAGCCTGGCGGCCGGCTGGCCGCAACTGGCGCTGGCGCTGGCGGCGGCGGTGGGCGCGGCCATGCTGGCCGACCGCTTCTGGTACTGGCTGGGCCGGCGCTTCGGCTACCAGGTGCTGGCGCTGCTGTGCACGCTGTCAATCAACCCCGGCAGCTGCGTGACCCAGACCGAGCAGCGCTTTGGCCGCTGGGGCGCGCCGGCGCTGCTGCTGGCCAAGTTCGTGCCCGGCTTCTCGGCCGTGGCGGCGCTGGTGGCCGGGCTGTCGCGCATGCCGGTGGCGCGCTTCACGCTGGCCGCCGCCGCCGGCGCGGCGCTGTGGGCGGGCGCCGGCCTGTTCACCGGCTGGCTGCTGCGTGCGCAGGTCGGCCAGGCGCTGGCGTTCATGAGCACCCATGGCCCGCTGGCGCTGGGCCTGCTGGGCGTGGCGCTGGCGCTGTGGCTGGGCAGCAAGCTCTGGCGCCGCCACCGCTTTCGGCAGATGGCGGCCCTGCCGCACATCGACATTGGCGCGCTGCGCGCCGCGCTGGCCGGCGCTGCGCCACCGCGCCTGCTGGATTTTCGCAATGCCGCGCTGATGGCCGCCGACGGCCCCATTGCGGCCGCGCAGCCGGCCCAGCTGCGCGGTCTGGCACGCCAAGTCCGCGACTGGCCGCGCGATGCCTTCATCGTCACCCTGTGCGCCTGCCCTGAAGACGCCACCGCCGTGCGCGCCGCGCACGCGCTGCAGCGCATGGGCTTCACGCAGGCGCGGCCGCTGCGCGGCGGCTACGGCGCCTGGCGCGCCGCCGAAGCGCTGCAGCCGAACCTGACCGAGCCGCTGCTGCCGCAGGGCGCGCCGGCCTGACGGGGTGTGCGCTTGAGGGCTGCGTGTGCTTCGCTGGGCCATCGCCAGGGGTCGAAACGGCTGCCAATCACCCGCCTTGGCGCCATCTCCACACGATGATCAACCTGCCCGCCAGCAGGGCCATGAAGGCCATCGGCGCGGGCGGGGCGGCGGGCAGCCGGTGTGCAGGCACGGTCATGGCGGGTGTCGATGCAGGGCTTGGCGTTTTTGGATGCTATACATAAAATAGCTGACGGCGCTTGCTCCACAAGCGCGAAGGGGTTGAAATGAAGGGTTCTTCGCCAACGCCGCCGTTGCAGCTGCCGGC
>JAEXBL010000032.1 GCA_023394015.1 Pseudomonadota bacterium
CTTTCGTGGTGTCCTCGGCTTCTGGCACCCTGTCCAGTTCGCGCATCTGGCATGTGTGCGAGGACGATGTGCAACTGGAGCGGGTGGAGGCGCTGACCGGCGTGCCGCGCTCCACCTTCCGCCGCAACGAATCCGTGGTCACCTTCCTGCACGAGGCGCGCGTGGCCAAGCTGGACCAGCGCGAAGTGGGCGGCATGTTCCCCAACCTGCTCAGTACCGGGCAGGACTTTCCGACCGCCGACTTCTACGCCGCCCGCGAGCTGGGCCAGGGTAGGGTGGCGGGCTTCGACGCCGACATCGTGCTGCTGAGCCCGCGCGATCCGTGGCGCTTCGGCTACCGCATCTGGAGCGAGAAGCGCACCGGCATGGTGGTGAAGACGCAAATCCTGGACAGCAGGGGGCGGGTGCTGGAGCAGGCCGCGTTCTCCGAGCTGCAGCTGGATGCCCCCGTGCCGGCCGAGCAGCTGCAGCAGATGATGAGCGACACCGAAGGGTACCGGGTGGTCCGGTCCCAGCGCGTGCGCACCACGGCCGAGGCCGAGGGCTGGCGCCTGAATGCACCGGTGCCGGGTTTCACGTCGCAGAACTGTTATCGCCGCCCGCTGTCCAAGTCGGCGTCGGTGGTGCAGTGGATCTTCACCGACGGGCTGGCCACGGTGTCGCTGTTCCTGGAACCGTTCGATGCCCAGCGGCACGAACGCGAGGGCGCTTCCGCCATGGGGGCCACCCATGCGCTGGTGCAGCGCTGGCCGGACGGTGCCGGGCCCTGGTGGGTGACCGCCGTGGGCGAGGTGCCCAACGCCACGCTGCAGGCCTTGGTGCAGGGGCTGGAGCGCCGGCCCTGAGGCACGCAAGCTGCGGCTGCGACCCGGGCAAGTCCCAGGCGGCCGCGACCCGGGCCGCGATCAAATTGACGAAGAAAGAACTGAACCAATCATGTCGATGATGAAGAAACTGAGCTTGGCCGCCGCCCTGGCGGCTTCCCTGCTGGCCAGCACGGTGCTGCTGCCGGTGAACGCGTGGGCGCAGGCGCCCGTGCCGGTGGCGCCGTCGGTGCGTGGCCTGCCCGACTTCACCGACCTGGTGGAGCAGGCAGGGCCGGCGGTGGTCAACATCCGCACCATCGAGCGCGTGCGGGTCGGCGGTGGCCGCGGCGGCCCGATGGACGAGGAGATGCAGGAATTCTTCCGACGTTTCTTCGGCATTCCCCTGCCCGGCGGGCCGCGCCAGGGCCCGCGCCCCGCGCCGCAGGACCAGACCGAGCGCGAAGTGCCGCGCGGCGTGGGTTCGGGCTTCATCATTTCGCCCGACGGCTTCGTGATGACCAATGCCCACGTGGTGGACGGCGCCGACGAGGTGCTGGTCACGCTGACCGACAAGCGCGAGTTCAAGGCCAAGATCATCGGTGCCGACAAGCGCACCGACGTGGCGGTGGTCAAGATCGAGGCCAGCGGCCTGCCCTCGGTACGCATCGGCGACGTGAGCCGCCTGCGCGTGGGCGAGTGGGTGATGGCCATCGGCTCGCCCTTCGGGCTGGAGAACACCGTCACCGCCGGCATCGTCAGTGCCAAGCAGCGCGACACCGGCGACTATCTGCCCTTCATCCAGACCGACGTGGCGGTCAACCCGGGCAACTCGGGCGGGCCGCTGATCAACATGCGCGGCGAGGTGGTGGGCATCAACAGCCAGATCTACTCGCGCTCGGGCGGCTTCATGGGCATCTCGTTCGCCATTCCCATCGACGAGGCCATGCGCGTGAGCGAGCAGCTGCGCGCCAGCGGCCGCGTGACGCGGGGCCGCATCGGCGTGCAGATCGCCGAGGTCACGCGCGCCGTGGCCGAGTCGATCGGCCTGGGCAAGCCCCAGGGCGCGCTGGTGCGCGGCGTGGAAGCCGGCTCGCCGGCCGAGAAGGCGGGCGTGGAGGCGGGCGACATCATCACCCGCTTCGAGGGCCGCGACATCGAGAAGGCATCCGACCTGCCGCGCCTGGTGGGCAACACCAAGCCCGGCACGCGCAGCGCGATGACAGTGTTCCGCCGCGGCCAGAGCCGCGACCTGAACATCACCATTGCCGAGCTGGAGCCCGAGCAAAGCGCCCGCCGCCCCGCCGCGCAGGGCAGCGAGCCGCCCAAGGCCGCGGCCGGCACGGTGCAGGCCCTGGGCCTGACGGTGGCCAACCTGACCGAGGCGCAGAAGCGCGAACTCAAGGTCAAGCGCGGCGTGCGCGTGGAGGCGGCGACCGACGCCGGTGCGCGCGCCGGGCTGCGCGAGGGCGACGTGATCCTGTCGGTCGGCAACACCGAGATCGGCAACGTGCGCGACTTCGAGGCTGCCGTGGGCAAGGCCGAGCGCAACCGCCCGGTGAACATGCTGGTGCAGCGCGGCGATCTGGTGCAGTTCGTGCTGGTGCGGCCCGGCAACTGAAACCGCCCGCCAAAAGCCCCGGCGTGAAGTCGGGTTTGAGGCTTTTGGGCGACGCACCGCCGGGCCGACCCGTGGCGAACAAGCTGTGCACAGGCCGGCCCCGGCGCCGGGCCTACATATGGTTTTGGATAGAATTCAGCCTGTTGACCCGTATGCGGGTGCATATGAACCGGCTTTTCCACCACCATGTGGCAAGCCTGTTCGCCATGGATGAATCCTTGCGCCGCAGGGGCGGCGTGTTTCGCAAAAAGCCTTGCCCAAGCTGTTGATAAGTTGTTGACAGGTTGTCGTTGCGAGCCCGCAACGGCCGCCCGATCGGACAGCAAGGCGCATGGCGCGGCGCTTTTTGCCTACAATGAAGCCCCAACTATCGCAGTTGCCATAGATTGTTGGTTGAGGGCGCGTCACTTCATGGGCGCGCCCTTTTTTCATGTGCGTCGCGTGCTAACTCAATCACTTGCCTGCATTCGTTGATGGACCACATCAGAAATTTTTCAATCATTGCGCACATCGATCATGGCAAGTCCACGCTGGCCGATCGGCTGATCTCGCGCTGCGGCGGTCTTTCCGACCGCGAGATGAGCCAGCAGGTGCTCGACTCGATGGACATCGAGAAAGAGCGGGGGATAACCATCAAGGCACAGACCGCCGCGCTGCAGTACAAGGCACGCGATGGGCAGGTCTACAACCTGAACCTGATCGACACGCCCGGCCACGTGGACTTCTCGTATGAAGTCTCGCGCTCGCTCTCGGCCTGCGAGGGTGCGCTGCTGGTGGGCGATGCCTCGCAGGGCGTGGAAGCGCAGACCGTGGCCAACTGCTACACCGCGCTCGACCTCGGCGTCGAGGTGCTGCCGGTGCTGAACAAGATGGATCTGCCGCAGGCCGATCCCGACAACGCCAAGGCCGAGATCGAGGACGTGATCGGCATCGACGCCAGCGAGGCCATCGCCATCTCGGCCAAGACCGGCATGGGGATCGACGAGGTGCTGGAGCAGATCGTCGCCAAGGTGCCGCCGCCGCGCGGCGAACCCAAGGCGCCGCTGCGCGCCATGATCATCGACAGCTGGTTCGACGCCTACGTGGGCGTGGTGATGCTGGTGCGCGTGGTCGATGGCCGGCTGCAAAAAGGCGAGCGCTTCAGGATGATGGCCACCGGCAGTGTCTACGGCGCCGACAACCTGGGCGTGTTCACCCCGGCGCAGCAGCCGCGCGAGTCGCTGGAAGCGGGCGAGGTGGGCTACATCATCGCCGGCATCAAGGAGCTGAAGGCCGCCAAGGTGGGCGACACCATCACGGTGGAGAAGAAGCAGCCCAACAACCTGGGTCCGGCCAGCCAGGCGCTGCCGGGCTTCAAGGAAATCCAGCCGCAGGTGTTTGCCGGCCTGTACCCGACCGAGGCCAACCAGTACGACCAGCTGCGCGACAGCCTGGAGAAGCTGCAGCTCAACGACGCCAGCCTGCACTTCGAGCCCGAGGTGTCGCAGGCGCTGGGCTTCGGCTTTCGCTGCGGCTTTCTGGGTCTGCTGCACATGGAGATCGTGCAGGAGCGCCTGGAGCGCGAGTTCGACATGGACCTGATCACCACCGCGCCCAGCGTGGTGTACGAGGTGGAGAAGGCCGACGGCGAGGTGATCCAGGTCGAGAACCCCTCGAAGATGCCCGACCAGGGCAAGATCCACGAAGTGCGCGAGCCCATCGTCACCGTGCACCAGTACATGCCGCAGGACTACGTGGGCCCGGTGATGACGCTGGCCAACCAGAAGCGCGGGGTGCAGCTGAACATGCAGTACCACGGCCGCCAGGTGATGCTGACCTACGACCTGCCGCTGGGCGAGATCGTGCTGGACTTCTTCGACAAGCTCAAGTCCGTCAGCCGCGGCTACGCGAGCATGGACTACGAGTTCAAGGAATACCGCCCGTCGGACGTGGTCAAGGTCGACATCCTGCTCAACGGCGAGAAGGTCGATGCGCTGTCCATCATCGTGCACCGCAGCCAGAGCCAGTACCGTGGCCGTGCGGTGGCGGCCAAGATGCGCGAGATCATCAGCCGCCAGCAGTTCGACGTGGCGATCCAGGCCGCCATCGGCGCCAACATCATCGCGCGCGAGAACATCAAGGCGCTGCGCAAGAACGTGCTGGCAAAATGCTATGGGGGCGACATCAGCCGCAAGCGAAAGCTATTGGAAAAGCAGAAGGCAGGCAAGAAGCGCATGAAGCAGATCGGCTCGGTCGAGGTGCCCCAGGAGGCGTTCCTGGCCATTTTGCAGGTGGAGGACTGATGCCTCTGCTGACCGCCATCATCCTGGCCGCCTTCGTCGGCTACGGCACCGCCTGGTACCTGGGCGCCATCGAGGGCAACTTCGCGCTGCTGCTGTTCATGGCCACGCTGGTCACGGGCCTGTACTGGCTGGCCGAGCGCTTCATCTTCCTGCCGCGCCGCCGCGCCGCCGCCGATGCGGTGCAGCAGCAGGCCGATCAGCGCCGGGCCGAACTGGCCGTGCAGGGCATCACGCAGGTGGACGAGGGCGACGTGGCCACGGCGCGCGCGCGCGTGCTGGCGCAGCCCTGGTGGCTGGACTGGACGGCCGGGCTGTTCCCGGTGATCCTGATCGTGTTCCTGCTGCGCTCCTTCGTGTTCGAGCCGTTCAAGATCCCGTCCGGCTCGATGATTCCGACCCTGCTGGTGGGCGACCTGATCCTGGTGAACAAGTTCACCTACGGGCTCAAGCTGCCGGTGATCCACACCCGCCTGACCGAGGGCAAGCCCGTGCAGCGCGGCGACGTGGTGGTGTTCCGCTACCCGCCGCAGCCCAGCATCGACTACATCAAGCGCGTGGTCGGCCTGCCGGGCGACGAGGTGGCCTACCTGAACAAGCAGCTGTCGGTCAACGGCCAGCCCTTGCCGCGCGCCGTGGCGTCGGACTTCTTCGACGAGTCGACCATGGAGTACTACAAGCAGTTCGACGAGCAGCTGGGCGTGAAAAATCACCGGATCATCGGCGACGACCGGCGGCCGGGCTTCATCGCCGGCGCCTTCGACTTCCAATACAAGGACAATTGCCGCTACAGCGTGGAGGGCGTGAGCTGCACCGTGCCACCCGGGCACTACTTCATGATGGGCGACAACCGTGACAATTCGCTGGATTCGCGCTTCTGGGGTTTCGTGCCCGACGGCAACATCGTCGGCAAGGCCTTCTTCGTGTGGATGAACTTCGGCGACCTCAAGCGCATCGGCTCCTTCAACTGACTGCACCCATGAAAACAATCACCCGTCAACCGCGTTCATCCCAGCAGGGCATCTCCTTCATCGGCCTGCTGATCCTGGGCATCGTGCTGGCGTTGCTGGCCATCGTCGGCGCGCGCGTGCTGCCCACGGCCACCGAGTACATGGCGATCCAGAAGGCCGTCAAGAAGGCCGCTGCCGACGGCGACACCGTGCCGGCCGTGCGGGCCTCGTTCGACCGCACGGCGGCGGTGGACTACATCTCCTCCATCTCCGGCAAGGACCTGGACGTGACCAAGCAGGGCGACCAGGTGGTGGTCGAGTTCGCCTACGACAAGGAAATCCCGCTGTTCGGGCCGGCCTACCTGCTGCTGAAGTACCGCGGCTCCTCGGCGAGTGGCTACAACTGAGCGGCGCCCGGCCCCGGCGCGCGCCGCGGGCAGCGCGCCGCCCGGCCTGCAGGCCTTGCAGGCGCGCCTGCAGCACCGCTTTGCTTCGCCGGCGCTGCTGCAGCAGGCGCTGACGCACCGCAGCTTCTCGGCCAGCCACAACGAGCGCCTGGAATTCCTGGGTGATTCGGTGCTGGGCCTGGCCGTGGCCCATATGCTGTACGAGGCGCTGGACAGCGGCGCCGAGGGCGATTTGTCGCGCCTGCGCGCCCACCTGGTGCGGCAGGACAGCCTGCACCGCCTGGCGCTGGACCTGGACCTGCCGCCGCTGCTGCGCCTGGGCGAGGGCGAATTGCGCTCTGGCGGGCAGCGCCGCCCGTCCATCCTGGCCGACGCGCTGGAGGCCATCATCGGCGCCGTCTACCTGGATGGCGGCCCCGCCGCCGCCGATGCGTTGGTGCGCCGCCTGTTCGAGCGGGTGGAGATCTCGCCCGCCATGTCGGCCGCCGCCAAGGACGCCAAGACCGCCTTGCAGGAATGGCTGCAGGGGCGCAAGATGGCGCTGCCCAAGTAAGAGGTGGTGCAGGTGCTGGGCGCCGCGCACCGCCAGACCTTCGAGGTGGCGTGCACCGTCGTCGAGAAAGACCTGCAGGCCGTGGGGCAGGGCGTGTCGCGCCGCGCCGCCGAGCAGGCCGCCGCCGCCGCCATGCTGCAAAAGCTGCAATCCAACGCGTGATGAACACTCCTGAAAACACCGCCGCCGATGCCGGCCCGGCGGGCACCGAAGACCGAGCCGAACCACCCGCCGCGCCGTCCGGCGCCCCCCAGCGCTGCGGCCTGATCGCCATCGTCGGCAAGCCCAACGTAGGCAAGTCCACGCTGCTCAACGCCCTGGTGGGGCAGAAGATCAGCATCACCAGCCGCAAGGCGCAGACCACGCGCCACCGCATCACCGGCATCCGCACCTTGCCCGATGGCGCCGGCGGCGGCACGCAGTTCGTGTTCGTCGACACGCCCGGCTTCCAGACCAAGCACTCGGCGGCGCTGAACAAGTCGCTCAACAAGACGGTGCTGGGCGCCATCGACGGGGTGGACCTGATCCTGTTCGTGGTCGAGGCCGGCAGCTTCAGGCTGGGCGATGCCATGGTGCTGTCGCTGCTGAAAGCCGACACGCCGGCCATCCTGGTGGCCAACAAGCTCGACACCGTGCACCGCCGCGCCGAGGTGGCGCCCTGGCTGCGCGACATGCAGGAGCGCCACCCGTTCGCCGAGTTCGTGCCCATGTCGGCCAAGAACCCGCGCGAGGTGGCCCGGTTGCTGAAGATCTGCACGCCCTACCTGCCCGAGCAACCCTGGTGGTACAGCGAGGATGAGCTGCCCGACCGCAGCGAGAAATTCCTGGCCAGTGAAGTGGTGCGCGAGAAGCTGTTTCGCCTGACGGGCGACGAGCTGCCCTACACCTCCACGGTGGTGATCGACCAGTTCAAGGAAGAAAAAAGCAAGGCCCACGGCCGCCTGGTGCGCATTGCTGCCACCATCGTCGTCGAGCGCGCCGGCCACAAGGCCATGGTGATCGGCGAGCGCGGTGAGCGCCTCAAGCGCATCGGCACCGAGGCCCGGCAGGAGCTGGAAAAGCTGATGGACTGCAAGGTGTTCATCGAGCTGTGGGTCAAGGTGCGCAGCGGCTGGGCCGATGACGAGGCGCGGGTTCGCTCCTTTGGCTACGAGTAGGGCGCGCCGCCACCAAGGTGCCGGAACATGCCCCGGGTCGTGAGATCGCTGGCAGCCGCGCTGGCAGCGTGCGTGCTGGTCGTGGGAGGCTATGCGTGGTGGATCCAGCGGGACATTGGCCGCCTGCGTGCGCTCTGCGAGACGCTTCAGCCCGGGCTGGGGCTTGATGAGGTGAACGCACGGGTCGAAGGCGCCGGCTTTTCTGCCCCCTCCTTGCGCCGGGGCGGCCTGGCGGATGGGCCGCATGGCGAGCGCGTCGTGCTGGTTCCGGCGCCGTCGACGATGGGCGAGACTGTGTGCCTGATTCGCCTGCAAGCCGGGCGGGTGCTCGCCGCGCACATGCGGGGGCCACAGGCGTGAGGCGGGTCAACCACGAGCCCGCCTACGTCCTCCACCACTACGACTGGAGCGAGTCCAGCGTCATCGTCGAGGCGTTCACGCGCGCGCACGGCCGCGTGGCGCTGGTGGCCAAGGGGGCCAAGCGGCCGTCGTCCAACTTCCGGCCGGTGCTGCTGCCGCTGCAGCCGCTGTCGCTCAGCTGGGGCGGTGATGCCGAGATCCGCAGCCTGAAAGGCGCCGAATGGGGCGGCGGGCTGGTGATGCCCACGGGCGAGGCGCTGCTGTCGGGCTATTACGCCAACGAACTGCTGATGCGCCTGCTGGCGCGCGAGGACGCGCACCCGCGCCTGTTCGACGCCTACGCCGCGCTGGTGCACGTGCTGGCCTCGGGCCAGGCCGAGGCGACGGTGGCCGCCGCGCTGCGCGCCTTCGAACTGCTGCTGCTGCGCGAGGCCGGCCACCTGCCGGTGCTGAGCGCGCAGACGCTCACCTTCGCACCGCTGGATGCCGACGCGCCCTACCGCCTGGTGCCCGAAGGCGGCCTGCGCGCCGCCCACGCCGACGACGACACCTGGCTGCCCGGCGCGCAGTGGCGGGCGCTGGCCGCCGCGCTGGACGATGCGGCGCCGTTCTCCGCCACCCTGCAGGCCGTGGCCGCGCTGCCGGGTGAATCGCGCACCCAGCTGCGCCATCAGCTGCGCGCGCTGCTCCACTACCATTGCGGCGTCGGCACGCTGCGCACGCGGCAGTTGATGATGGATTTGCAGAGCCTGTCGTGAACACCACTCTCCCCCACAAAACCCGGCTGTCGGTCAACGTCAACAAGGTGGCGCTGGTGCGCAACACGCGCCACCTGGACATTCCCAGCGTGACCCGCGCCGCCGAGCTGTGCCTGCAGGCCGGCGCCCACGGCATCACCGTGCACCCGCGGCCCGACGAGCGCCACATCCGTGCCCCCGACGTGCACGCGCTGGCCGCGCTGATGCAGGACTGGCCCGGCCGCGAATACAACATCGAGGGCAACCCGACGCAGAACCTGATGGGCTTCATCCGCGCCGTGCGGCCGGCCCAGGCCACCTTCGTGCCCGACAGCGAGGACCAGTTCACCAGCGACCACGGCTGGGACCTGGCCGCGCCCGGCACCGCCGAGCGCCTGCGCCCGCTGATCGACGAGTGCCGCGCGCTGGGCGTGCGCGTCAGCCTGTTCATGGACGCGGTGCCCGAGCTGATGTCGCTGGCGCGCGAACTCGGGGCCGACCGCGTCGAGCTGTACACCGAACCCTGGGCCGCCGCCTGGGGCACGCCGGGCGAGGCCGCGCAACTGCAGCGCTTTGCCGCCGCCGCCCGCGCCGCGCATGCGGCGGGCCTGGGCGTCAACGCCGGGCACGACCTGAACCGCGACAACCTCACGCCCTTCCTGCGCGCCGTGCCCGGCGTGGCCGAGGTCAGCATCGGCCACGCCTTGATCGCCGACGCGCTGGAGCTGGGCTACGCGGCCACGGTGCGCGACTACCTGCGCTGCATCGACGCCGCCTTCACGCCGGCGGCCTGATCGCCATGCTTTGCGTTGTCGCCATTCCGCACCTCAGCGAGGCCGACCAGCGCCTCATCGACGCCGTGCGCCGCGCCCACGATCCGCAGGGCGCGCTGCCGGGTCCGCACGTCACGCTGGCCTTCGGCCAGCCGGTGGCCGAGGCGCCGGCGCTGTCGCAATTGCGCGAGCTGGCCGCCACCCTGTGGCCGTGTGATGCGGTGTTCCGCCGCGCCATGCCGTGGTGGACGGGGCAGGGCGCGGCCCAGGTGCGGCTGCTGCCCGACGAGGGCCTGAGCACCCTGGGCCGCTGGCACGACAGCCTGCACCGGCCGGGCAGCCTGTTTGCCGCCGCGCGCCGCGCCGACCTGCCCTTCGTGCCGCATATCGCCCTGGCCAGCGTGCCCGGCGAGCGCGCGGCCCGCGCCATCGCCGACGACTGGAACGCCCGCCGCGTGGTCATCCGCGCCGTGTTCAGCGCGCTGGTGCTGGGCCGGCTGGACGCCGCCGCGCCGGACTTCGAGACGCTGGCGCAGGTGCCGCTGGGGTCGCCCGAATGATCGTCGGCATCGGCACCGACATCTGCGACATCCGCCGCATCCGCGCCAGCTTCGAGCGGCACGGCGAGCGCTTGGCGCACAAGATCCTGAGCGAGGCCGAGCTTGCCGTCTGGCGCCATCGCAGCGCCCGCTGGCCCGAGCGCGGCCTGCGCTACCTCGCCACGCGCTTTTCCGCCAAGGAGGCGTTCAGCAAGGCCATCGGGCTGGGCATGCGCCTGCCCATGCACTGGCGCCTGTGCGAGATCGCCAACCGCCCCAGCGGCGAGCCGATGATCGTGCTGCACGGCGGCCTGAAGGACTGGTTCGAGGCGCGCGGCCTCACCGCGCACATCAGCGTCAGCGACGAGAGCGAATACGCGGCCAGCTTCTGCGTGGTGGAAACGCGTACCGGCGATTCGGCATGAGGCAGGCACTCGGCGCTTGACGTGAAAGCCCGAGCAGCTGTCAAGAACATCTTTCATTGAATCGGTTGAAACCATGCAGCATGCCCCCCTCGTCATCGACATCGCCGGCACGCAACTCAGCGACGACGACCGGCGCCGGCTGGCGCATCCGCTGGTGGGCGGCCTGATTCTGTTCGGGCGCAACTGGCACAGCCGTGCGCAGCTCACGGCGCTCACCGCCGAGGCCAAGCGCCTGCGACCCGAGCTGCTGATCTGCGTCGACCACGAAGGCGGGCGCGTGCAGCGCTTTCGCTCGGGCGGCTTCACCCACCTGCCGCCCATGCGCCTGCTGGGCGAGCTGTGGATGCAGGACGCCATGCGGGCGCAGGACGCGGCCACCGCCTGCGGCTACGTGCTGGCGGCCGAGTTGCGCGCCTGCGGCGTCGATCTGTCGTTCACGCCGGTGCTGGATCTCGACTGGGGTCCCTCGGGCGTCATCGGCGACCGCGCCTTCCACGCCGATGCGCGCGTGGTCACCATGCTGGCCAAGGGCCTGATGCACGGCCTGCTGCGCGCCGGCATGGCGGGCTGCGGCAAGCACTTTCCCGGCCATGGCTTCGTGGCCGCCGATTCGCACACCGATCTGCCGCGCGACGCGCGCCCGCTCAAGACCCTCCTGGCCCAGGATGCCGCGCCCTACGGCTGGCTGGGCACGGCGCTGGACGCGGTGATGGCCGCCCACGTGGTCTATTCGAAGGTGGACCGGCGCCCGGCCGGCTATTCGGCGCGCTGGCTGCAGGCCGTGCTGCGCCAGCGCCTGGGCTTTGGCGGCGCCATCTTCAGCGACGACCTGAGCATGGAAGCCGCGCGCCACATCGAAGGCCGCACGGTGACGCCCACCGAAGCAGTGCTGGCCGCGCTGCAAGCGGGCTGCGACCTGGCGCTGCTGTGCAACCAGTCGCTGGCGGGCGGTACGGTGCTGGACGAGGCCATCGACGGCCTGGCCCGCGCGCAGATCACCGGCCAGTGGCAGCCCAGTGCCGCCAGCGCCGCGCGCCGCCTGGCGCTGCTGCCGCGGCAGGCGGCGCCGGATTGGGGTACCCTGATGCGCTCGCCCGACTATTTGCACGCGCTGGCCCTGCTGCCTTAACGGCGGCTGAAGGCGCGGGCCATGCGTTCGCGGCGGCTGAACTTTCCACCCGGTGCACAGTCCGACGGGGTATGAACGGTATGTCTTTCTTCCAATTGCCTCCCGCGTCGCCCGCCAGCAGTGGCGGCCTGGAGCGCTTCATGAGCGCGGTCCTGGGC
>JAEXBL010000292.1 GCA_023394015.1 Pseudomonadota bacterium
CTATCTGGTCCGGGGGGATGCCAAAGGCGATGTTGGCGGCTACGCTGGCGTCGGCAATGTAGATGTGCTGCGGCACGTAGCCGATGGCGGCCTGCCAGGCGGGCAGATTCTGCGCGGTGATGAGCTGGCCGTCCACGCTCAGGGTGCCGGCTTGGGGGGCGAGCAGGCCGAGCAGGATGTCCATCACCGTGCTTTTACCGGCGCCGCTGGGGCCTTGGATGCCCACGCTGGTGTTGACCGGGATGATGAGGTCGAAGCCATCAAGCACGGGCTTGCCGGGCGTCGAGGGGTAGGCGTAGCGGATGCCGCTGAGGCAGATCTCCTGCCGGGGCACAAGGGGCGGCTGATGGGTGGGCGTGGCGGCGGGCTGGGGCAGCGACATGTCGCGATGCAGGCTGTCCAGCGTGGCGCTGGCGAATTTGAGGCGGGCAAAACCCCGGTACATGATCTGCGCGGCCGGCAGCATGCGGTAGGCGGCAAAGCCGTAGAGGCCCAGCGCCGGCAGCACGTGGGCCACGTCGCCGCTTTTGAGCAGCAGCGCCAGGGCGATCAGGATGAGGCCGCTGTAGCCGGTGGCTTCCACAAGGTAGAGCGGGGTCTGGCTGAGGGTTTCGTTGGTGGCCATGTGGCGCGCTTGGGTACGCGAGGCGTGCTGGTAGCGTTGCTGGTAGGCGGCTTCGGCGTGGGTGATCTTGATGTCGCGGATGCCTTGCAGGGCTTCGTTGCAGGTCTGATAGCGCTGGCGGTTGGCTTCCACCATTTCTCTGCCGATGCGCTTGAGGCGGCGGCGCACCAGCAGGTAAATGAGGCCATACAGGCTGCCCACCACGGCGACAATGGCCAACGCAGTGAGCGGGTTGTAGGCGAACACCAGCGCCAGCATGGCCAGCACCATGATGCCCTGCACGATGACCTGCGACATGGGCTGGATGACGTTGCCCATGATCATGTCCACTTCGGCCAGGATTGTCTTGGATAGCTCCGCCGTGTTGCGGTGGATGAAGAATTCGTAGGGCTGCGCCAGGTAACGTGCCATCAACCGGCTGCTGATGGAATGGCGCAACAGGTGCACGAAGCGGTTGAGCAGGTGCTGGGTGACGGTCTTGAAGGCGGAGGAGGCCAGCACCAGTACGATGGATGCGGCACCCAGCGCGATAATGAAGCTGCGAGTATCGGCAAAACCCAGGCTGCTGTACGCGGCTTGCAGCCAGGGGTTTTCTTGCGCTATCCCGGGCCGCGCCAGCACCGAAAGAAAGGGCATGATGGAAATCACCCCCAGCGTTTCGGCCAGCGCCATCATCAGGGCCAGCAGCAGCATGCCCAGTGTTTTGCGCTGCTCGGCCGGGGTGAAGAGCTGCCAGACTTTGCGGAGGGTGGCGCGCATTGGTCGTTAATCTCAGGCCGCTATCACATTGGCACCCTTTAAATGCCCCCGCGTGTCCACTATCAACTGCGCTTGCTGCTGGAGCTGGGCGTAATCAAAAGCATCATGATCAGTGGCCAGCACCAGACAGTCGAAGCGCGCGATGTTCTCGGACGTGAGCGGCTCGGATTGGAGGTCGAAGTGGTAGTTGCGCTTGCGCGGAAAGGTGGGTAGGTGCGGGTCACTGTAGGCCACATCGGCTCCCTTGGCTTGCAGCAAGTCCATGATTTCGACGGCGGGGGATTCGCGCGTGTCGTCAATGTTCTTTTTGTAAGCCAAACCCAGCACCAGAATGCGACTGCCCTTGACCGGCTTGCCCCGGTCGTTGAGTGCGTCGACGACCTTGCCCACTACCCATTGCGGCATGTAGTGATTGATCTCGCCGGCCAACTCGATGAAGCGGGTGTTGATTCCGTATTCCTTGGCTTTCCAGGTCAGGTAAAAGGGGTCGATCGGGATGCAGTGCCCGCCAAGGCCGGGGCCGGGCTTGTAGGGCACAAATCCGAAGGGTTTGGTGGCGGCGGCGTCGATTACCTCATGAATGTCGCTGCCCCTCCTATCGGCCACGATCTTCATTTCGTTGACCAGGCCGATGTTGAGGGCGCGATGGATGTTTTCCAGGAGCTTGGTCATTTCGGCGGCGCGGGTGCTGCTGACGGGCACCATGGTCTGGATGGCATGCTCGTACAAAGCCTGGCCCAGCGCTAGGCAACGTAGGGTGTGACCGCCAATGACCTTGGGGATGCTCTTGGTGTCGTAGTGCGGATTGCCGGGGTCCTCGCGCTCGGGGCTGAAGACCAGCGCGCAGTTGTTGCCGGGCACGAGGCCGCGCGCGCGCAGGCGCGGGGCCAGCACCTCGTCCGTGGCGCCGGGCCAGGTGGTGCTTTCCAGGCTGACGAGCTGGCCGGCCCGCATGTGGGGCAGCGCGGCGTCGATGGTGTTCACGATGAAGCTTAGATCCGGTTCGCGGTGGGCGTCGAGCGGCGTGGGGACGCAGATGATGATCGCGTCGGCCTCACACGTGCGAGCGAAATCGGTGGTGGCTTCGAAACCCTGACTGCGGGCGCGCTGGATGACATCGGGCGATAGCCGTTCGATATAGCTTTGCCCGGCATTGAGCTTGGCGATCTTGGCGGCATCGATGTCGAAGCCCAGAACGCGTATGCCCACCTCGCTGAAGCGCAGCGCCAAGGGCAAACCTACGTAGCCTAAGCCGTAGATGCCCACGCACAAGGTCTTGCGGTGAATGCGCTCGTGAAGCGCTTGTAACGCAGCGGGAAAGTCACTGACTAAGAAGATCATTCAGGTATTCTCCAGCGCAAAAGTGCTGTCTTGCTTTTGGGCATCGGCGTAAGTGCAAACTTTTGCACTTACTGGAGTTGGAGTTTCCACCATCTTACGGACGGGTGAGCGCTGAAGATTTCAGCGCAGGTTCGGCGGCGGGGCCACTCAGGGTTGCTCGGATTTTGCTTGGTTGACCTGCTCGAACTCATTGGGTGAGAGATAGCCCAGTGCGCTGTGCAGGCGGTGCGGTTCAAGCATGAGTTGTCCGGTTGCTGAACGGAACTCGGGTATCACCGCCCGCGCCAGTGAACTTTCGGAGCGGGAGCCTGCTTGGGCACAATCCGCCCCCATGCCTTTTTCCCAGCAACACGCATGGCTCGCTGGCCTGCTGACCCTGCCTTGGCTGTGGCCGTTCACGTCGGGCCCGGTGGCAGTGACGCAGCCTTATCTGGCTTCGGCAGTGCTGGCGGCGCTGGCCTTGGCGTGGTGGCCGGTGCGCGACCGGGCCACTGCGGTGCAGGCGGTGGCCGCGGCCTGGCTGGCGGCGGCGGTGGCGAGCAGCGTGATCGCGCTGCTGCAGTATTTCGATCTTGAAGCGGCGCTGTACCCGTGGGTGAACATCGCCCAGCCGGGGCAGGCGTTCGGCAATCTGAGGCAGCCCAACCAGCTGGCGTCGCTGCTGGTGATGGGCGCGCTGGCGTTGCGGTGGTGGGTGCAGGCGGGGCGCGTGCGCCTGCTTGCCGCGGTGGCGCTGGGCGTGCTGCTGATGGCGGCGCTGGCCGCGACGGCCTCGCGCGTGGGGCTGGTGGCCTTGCTGGGCGGCGGGGCGTTGGTCGCCTGGTGGTCGGTGCGCGCCGGGCCCGGGCAGCGGCCGATGGTCGCCCTGCTGGCGGTGGCGGCCGCGGTGGGTGCGTATGCGCTGACGGCGCTGGCCTTGCCGGGGCTGGCGCAGTGGGCCGATGGCGTAGCCGGGCGCGACATGCTGGAGCGCTTGCGCAGCGCCGAGTCCACCTGCGGTAGCCGGCTGATCCTGTGGCGCAACGTGCTGCACCTGATCGGCCTGAAGCCGTGGACCGGCTGGGGCTGGGGCGAGCTGGATTACGCGCACTACATCACCCTGTACGACGGCCCGCGCTTTTGCCACATCCTCGACAACGCGCACAACCTGCCGCTGCACCTGGCGGTGGAGCTGGGTGTGCCGGTGGCGATTCTGGTGTGCGGCGGGCTGGCTTGGGCGCTGTGGCGCGGCCGGCCGTGGGCCGAGCAAGACGCCACGCGGCAACTGGCCTGGGGCGTGCTGGCGGTGATCGGCATCCACAGCCTGGTGGAGTATCCGCTGTGGTACGGGCCGTTCCAGATCGCGGTGGCGCTGTGTGTGTGGCTGCTGTGGACCACGCGGCGTGATGCGACGCATGCCGAGAACGCGCCGCTCGCCGGCCTGAACGCCCTGCGCTACATGGCCGCCGCCGCCATGTTGGCCGCCACGGCCTACGCGGGCTGGGACTACCACCGCGTCAGCCAGATCTACCGGCCGCTGGAGCAGCGCGCCGCGCCGTACCGGGGCGACGCCATGGCCCACGCGCAGCGCTCGTGGCTGTATGCCGACGTGGTGCGCTTTGCCGAGGTCACCACCCGCCCTGCGGTGCGCGACAACGCCGCGTGGATGCTGCCGGCCGCGCTGCGCGCGCTGCATTTCTCGCCCGAGCCGCGCGTGATCACCAAGGTGATCGAAAGCGCCACCCTGCTGGGCCAGGACGAGCTGGCGCTGGCCCACCTGGCGCGCTTTCGCGCGGCCTTCCCGAAAGAGCATGCCAAGTGGGTGGCCGACAACGCCCGCGTGCTGGAAGGGGCGCGTGGGCGGTTGCAGCGGGGCGGCGAGCGGCAGGAATAGCTTGGTTGGCCGTGGAGCGTGTGGATCACGGCCGCGCCCGCGTTCAGCGGTGGACGTAGCTCCCCGACTTGCCCCCGTGCTTTTCCAGCAGCCGCACGCCGGTGACGGTCATGCCGCGATCGGCGGCCTTGCACATGTCGTAGATGGGGAGCAGGGCGATCTGCACCGCCGTCAAGGCCTCCATTTCCACGCCAGTGGGGCCGGTGGTTTCCACCGTGGCGGTGCAAACGATGGCGCTGGCACTTTCATGACCAAGGTGGGCCGATTCAAAATCAATGGCGACGCGCGACAGCGCCAGCGGGTGGCACAAGGGAATGAGGTCGCTGGTCTTCTTGGCGGCCATGATGCCGGCGATGCGGGCGATGCCCAGCACGTCGCCCTTTTTCGCGTTGCCGGATTCGATCAGCGCCAGCGTGGCGGGTTGCATCTCGATGCGGCCGCCGGCCACGGCCACGCGGTGGGTGGCGGGCTTGGCGCCGACGTTCACCATGTGGGCCTGGCCCTGGGCGTCGAAATGGGTGAGGGGGCCGGGAGCTTGAGCAGGGTTCATTGGTAACGGGGGGAACGGGCGCGCGATGCAGGCATCATAAGCAGCCTGCCGCTTCCGATTTCAAGACTAGGCGCCATGCTCAGACCTTACTGCCTCTGCCGTCGCCGCCAAGCCATGGGCCTGATGGCCTGGCTGGCGTTGCTGCCACCGCCCGTGCTGGCGCAGCCGGGTGGGCCGCCCACGGGGCGCGGCGGCCTGCCCTCGCTGGGTGATGCCGGCGCGATGACGCCGCTGGAAGAGCGCAAGCTGGGCGACGCCATCATCCGCGAACTGTACCGCGACCCGGACTACATCGACGACCCGGTGGTGGGCGAGTACGTGGACGGCATCTGGCGTGCGCTGCTGGCCGGCGCCCGCGCGCGCGGCGAGCTGACGCCCGAACTGGACGAGCGCTACGCCTGGCAGGTGCTGCTGGGGCGCGACCGCAGCATCAACGCCTTTGCGCTGCCGGGTGGCTACTTCGGGCTGCACCTGGGGCTGGTGGGCGCGGTGGCCACGCGCGACGAGCTGGCCTCGGTGCTGGCGCACGAGTTGACGCACATCACCCAGCGCCACACCCCGCGCCTGCTCAGCCAGCAGGACCGCCACGCGCCGCTGATGCTGGCGGCCATGGTGCTGGGCGCCATTGCCGCCAGCAAGAACCCGCAGGCCGGCGCCGCGCTGGCGGTGGGCGGGCAGGCGGCGGTGATCCAGCAACAGCTCAATTTCTCGCGCGACATGGAGCGCGAGGCCGACCGCATCGGCTACGCGGTGATGACCCAGTCCGGCTTTGCCGGCCAGGGCTTCGTCAGCATGTTCGAGAAGCTGCAGGCCGCCTCGCGCATCGACGACAACGGCGACTGGCCCTACCTGCGCAGCCACCCGCTGACCACGCAGCGCATCGCCGACATGCAGCAGCGCCAGCAAAGCCTAGCCAAGGGTGCCGATCCGTCAACCGATCTTGAAGCCTTGCTGGTCGCCGGGCGCGCACGCGCGCTCAGCCGCCCGGGGGTGGACGTGC
>JAEXBL010000096.1 GCA_023394015.1 Pseudomonadota bacterium
CCCGAGGTGCGCGCCGAGTGGGAGCAAAAATTCCTGGCCAACCTGCGTGCGGGCGCCATTGGTGCAGGCCGCATCATGAGCGCCGCAGGCACTGACATCCAGGCCACGCTCATCAACTGCTTCGTGCAGCCGGTGGGCGATGCCATCCAGGGCCGCGACGACGACGGCTACCCCGGCATTTACGAGGCGCTGCGCGAAGCCGCCGAAACCATGCGCCGCGGCGGCGGCGTCGGCTACGACTTCTCGCGCATCCGCCCCAAGGGCGCCTACGTCAAGGGCACCGCCAGCATGGCCAGCGGGCCGTGCAGCTACATGAACGTGTTCGACCAGTCGTGCTCCACGGTGGAGAGCGCCGGCGCGCGCCGCGGCGCGCAGATGGGCGTGCTGCGCATCGACCACCCGGACGTGCTGGAGTTCATCACCGCCAAGCGCACGCCGGGCCGCTGGAACAACTTCAACGTGTCGGTGGGCGTTTCCGACGCCTTCATGCAAGCCGTGGCCGACGGCGCCGACTGGGAGCTGGTGCACCGGGCCATGCCCGGCCCCAAGGCGATGGACAAGGGCGCCTACCAGCGTGCTGACGGCCAGTGGGTGTACCGCAAGCTGCCGGCGCGCGAGCTGTGGGACACCATCATGAAGTCCACCTACGACTTCGCCGAGCCGGGCATCCTGTTCCTCGACCAGATCCGCCGCGACAACAACCTGAACTACTGCGAGCGCATCGAGGCCACCAACCCCTGTGGCGAGCAGCCGCTGCCGCCCTATGGCTGCTGCGACCTCGGCCCCATCATCCTGACCAACTTCGTGCGCCACCCGTTCGGCGCCGGAGGCGAGCCGGCGTTCGACTTCGACGCCTTCGAGCAAGTGGTGGCCACCCAGGTGCGCGCGCTCGACAACGTGCTCGACGTCACCTTCTGGCCGCTGGAGCAGCAGCGCGCCGAGTCGGCGGCCAAGCGCCGCATCGGCGTCGGCTTCACCGGGCTGGGCAATGCGCTGACCATGCTCAAGCTGCGCTACGACCGCGCCGAGGGCCGCGACATGGCCGAGCAGATCGCGCGCCGCATGCGCGACGCGGCGTATCGCGCGTCGGTGCAACTGGCGAAGGAAAAGGGCGCCTTCCCCAAGTTCAAGGCCGACGGCTACCTGGCCGAAGGCACTTTCGCCAGCCGCCTGCCGGCCGACATCCAGGCCGACATCCGTCGGCACGGCATCCGCAACAGCCACCTGCTGTCGATCGCGCCCACCGGCACCGTCAGCCTGGCCTTTGCCGACAACGCCTCCAACGGCATCGAGCCGGCCTTCAGCTGGGGCTACAAGCGCAACAAGCGCGAGGCCGATGGCAGCACCAGCAGCTACACGGTGGAAGACCACGCCTTCCGCCTGTACCGCGCGCTGATCGACGCCAGCGTCTCGCCCGACGACGCCGGCAAGCTGCCCGAGTACTTCGTCAACGCGCTGGAGATGACGGCGCAGGAGCACGTCGCCATGATGGAGGCGGTGCAGCCCTATGTGGACACCAGCATCAGCAAGACCGTCAATATCCCCGAGGACTACCCCTACGAGGACTTCAAGAACCTGTACCGCCAGGCCTGGGAAGCCGGCCTGAAGGGCTTGGCCACGTATCGCCCCAACAGCATCCTCGGCGCTGTGCTGGAGACCACGCCGACCAAGAAGGAAGAGCCGGCGCCGCAGCCGCCCGCCGGCGCGCCGGCGATGCCGTCCACGGCCTACGACCCGATGCGCACGGTGATCGAAAAGCGCCCCTCGGGCGGCTTGCCCTCGGTCACCGAGAAGATCGAGTACTGGACCCACGAGGGCCAGCAGCGGCTGTACCTGATCGTCTCCTTTTTGCCGGTGCCCACGGCCGACGGCAAGGGCATGGTCGAGCGCGCCATCGAGTTCTTCATGCCGGTGGGGCAGAGCGGCGAATCGCAGCAGTGGATCACCGCTACCATGCGCATGCTCAGCCTGGCCGCACGCGGCGGCTTCCTGGACCGCGCGCTGTCCGACATGCGCAAGGTGAGCTGGGACCGCGGCCCGGTGCGCCTGGGCACCTACGAAAAAGCCGACGGCACCCACGTGCCGCGCTGGCACGACAGCGAGGTCGCCGCCATCGGCTACGCCATCGAGAACCTGATTGCCCAGCGCGCCCAGGCGGCGCAGGGCGATTTGTTCGGTGCCGACGAACTGCTGGTGAGCGAGCCGGCCATGGCGCCCGCATCGACCGCCGTCCCCGGCGTCATGGCCGGCAAGAAATGCCCCGAATGCGGTGCCCACGCCATGATCCGCAAGGATGGCTGCGACTACTGCACGCATTGCGGGCATCTGGGCAGTTGCGGATAGGGCGACTCATTCGGGTGAAGGCCCCACGATGAGCCAGGCGGCCTGCTTGGTCGCTGGCGGCGATGTCTGCGCACGCAGCTTACACGCCAAGGGGCGCGAGGCTGGTCAAAGCCACCCGCGCCATTCCTCGACGAAGGCGCGCACCGCCACGATCTCGATGCCGCGCCACGGGCTCATCGACAGCAGGTCACGCCGATCGCCGCTGATGACGAGGCGCGCGCCGGCCGCCAGTGCCAGCTCCAGAAACTTGTTGTCGCGCGGGTCGCGGCAGTCGGCGACCGATTCGGTGACGATCACGGCGCGTGCCGCCTCGGCGTAGTCGCGCAGTAAGGCGCGCCGCGTGGGCTTGTCGAGGTAGCGGTCGAACTTATCCCTGCTCAGCACGTCGGCCAGCTCGGCCAGCGTGGGTTCGGCCATCACCACCTCGAACTCGCGCAGCGCAATGCCCAGCGCCTCGGCGGCCGTGCCCCGTGGCTGCAGGAAAGCGCTGACGACCAGGTTGGTGTCGAGGACGATCGGCTTCAATCGAAGCACTCGGCGATCAGGCGGTCGATGTCCTGCGGGGTGAGCGCTTCGGCCTCGGGCTGGGGGGTGAGCGATTCCAGGCGGGCCGTCAGGCGCCGGCCGGCCAGTTGGCGCACCAGGGCGCTGGCGGCTTCGTTGTCGGCGACCATGAGCACGGCGGGCCGTCCATGGCGCGTCACCCGCACGGCCTCGCCCGAGGTGGTCAGGTCGATCAGTGCACCGAAGTTTCTTTGCGCTTCGGCCGAGGTGACGGTTTTCATGCCATGCTCCAGAAAATCCATGAAACCCGTATTTTACGTAACTTTCATAAAATCGATCTGGCTCGACCTCTCAGCCTCCGCCCGCCAGCCACCGGCCCACGCCCTCGCCGGCCCGCACGCCGCTGGCCAGGCAGGCCGTCAGCAGGTAGCCGCCGGTCGGTGCTTCCCAGTCCAGCATCTCGCCAGCGCAGAACAGGCCGGGCAGGCGGCGCAGTTGCAGGTGCTCGTCCAGCTCGTCCCAGCGCACGCCGCCGGCGCTGCTGATGGCTTCGGCCACCGGGCGGGCGCGGGTCAGATCGAGCGGCAGCGCTTTCAACGCCTGCGCCAGAAGCTCTGTATTTTGTAGCGTCTCGGGCGGCAGCAGCTCGTGCAGCAAGGCCGTCTTGATGCCGTCCAGCCCCAGGCGGCGGCGCAGGTGGTTGGACAGGCTTTGCGTGCCGCGCGGGCTTTTCAAGGCCGCCAGCACCTGCGCGGGCGAGCGCGCGGGCAGCAAGTCCAGCCACACGGTGGCGTGGCCGTGCGCGGCGATCTGCTCGCGCAGCCAGGCGCTGGCGGCGTAGATCAGGCTGCCTTCGACGCCGGTGGCGGTGGCGACGAATTCGCCGCGGCGCTCGAACAGCACCTGGCCCGCTGCGTCGCGCACGCCGATGGCGACCGACTTGAAGGGCTGGCCGGCAAAGCGCTGGCTGAAGAAATCCGACCAGCCGGCGCCGCCGCGGCCCGCCGCGTCGAAGCCGCAGTTGGCCGGCTGCAGCGGCGCCACGCCCACGCCG
>JAEXBL010000105.1 GCA_023394015.1 Pseudomonadota bacterium
CGCCGGCCTGGGGCGAGTTCTTCCGCCATTTCGACCTGGCCGACCCCGACGAGCTGAACCGCCGCGCTGCGCGCCTGGCACGCCAGTTGCGCGACAACGGCGTCACCTACAACGTCTACGCCGACGAGGCCCACCTGCAGCGCCCCTGGCCGCTGGACTTGTTTCCGCTCCTGATTCCTGCCGCCGACTGGGCCGGCATCGAGGCCGGCGTGCTGCAGCGCGTGCGCGTGCTCGAGGCCGTGATGGCCGACATCTACGGCCCGCGCCGCCTGCTGAAGGACGGCCTATTGCCCGCCGCCCTGGTGCAAGGCCACCCCGACTACCTGCGCGCCCTGCACGGCGTGCCGCCGGTGGGCGGCCAGCACCTGCACGTGGTGGCGTTCGACCTGGCGCGCGGCCCGCAGGGGCATTGGTGGGTGGTGTCGCAGCGCACGCAGGCGCCCTCGGGCCTGGGCTACCTGCTGGAAAACCGCTCCGCCGTGTCCACCCAGTTCCCCGACGCCTTCGAGACCATGAACGTGCGCCGCCTGGCCGACACCTACCGCGGCTTCATCAAGGGGCTGAAGGCCATGGCGCCCGGCGGGCCGGATTCGCACATCGCCCTGCTGACCGCGGGGCCGCACACCGAAACCTATTTCGAGCACTCCTACCTGGCGCGCTACCTGGGTGTGACGCTGGTCGAAGGGGGCGACCTGACGGTGCGCAACCAGCGCCTGTACCTGAAGACGCTGCACGGCCTGCGCCCGGTGCATGGGCTGATCAAGCGCGTGGACGATGCCTTTCTGGACCCGCTGGAGCTGCGCCCCGAGTCGCGCCTGGGCGTGCCCGGCCTGCTGCAGGCGGTGCGCGCCGGCCAGGTGCTGGTGGCCAACGCGCCGGGTGCGGGCTTTCTGGAATCCAGCGCGCTGCTGGGCTTTCTGCCGGCGCTGGGGCGCGAGTTGTTGGGCGAGGAACTGCTGCTGCCGGCCCTGCACACCTGGTGGTGCGGCGAGCCGGCGGCGCTGCGCGAAGTGCTGCCCAAGCTGGGGCAATGCGTCATCAAGCCGACCTACCCCTGGTCCACCAGCCGCGGCACCTTTGGCGCCGGCGTGGGGCCGCTGATGTGCGACGAGGTGCTGGCCTCATGGGCCGACAACATCCGCCGCGTGCCCGAGGAACACACCGTGCAGGCCTACCTGCCGCCCTCGCAAATGCCCACCTGGCAGACCGGCCAGGGCACCGGCGATGGCGCCCGCGTGGTGCCGCGCGCGGCCATCTTGCGCGTGTTCGCCCTGTCCGACGGCGCTGGCGCCTGGCGCGTGCTGCCCGGCGGCATGACCCGCCTGGTCAATGAAAGCGCCGGCCTGGCCACCATGCGCAAGGGCGCCAGCAGCGCCGACACCTGGGTGCTGGCCGACGGCCCGGCGCTGGAGCCGCCCGAGCTGGACCCCGCGGCGCTGGCCGCCATCACCCCGGTGGACACCGCGCTGGTGCAGCGTGAACGCCTGCTCACCAGCCGCGCGGCCGAGAACCTGTTCTGGCTCGGCCGCTACACCGAGCGTGCCGAAAACAGCGCGCGGCTGGCGCGCATCACCCTGAGCGCGCTGCACGGCGAGGAGGAGCCGTCCGTCGCCCAGCTGATGTGGCTGGGCCAGCTGGCCAGCTCGGCCGGCCTGGTGCCGGCCCAGGCGCCGGCGCCGCTGCAGGACCTGGCCGAGTTCGAGCGCCAGCTCATCCACGGCCTGGCCGATGCCGACCACGGGCTTGGCGTGGGCCACGCGCTGCACGGCCTGCGCCAGGCCGCGGCGGCCCTGCGCGAGCGCCTGTCGCCCGAGCACTGGAGCTTCATCAAGCTGGCGCAGGAGCGCTTTCAGCAGGAGTGCGCGCCGCTGCGCGGCAGCGCCACCGATGCCGAGGCCGACGCCCTGCACGCGCTGGCGCAGCTGTCGCGCACGCTGGCGGCCATCACCGGCGCGCAGCAGGACCGCATGTGGCGCGACGACGGCTGGCGGCTGATGACCATCGGCCGGCAGATCGAGCGGCTGACCTGGCTGTCCGAGGCGCTGTCGCGCAGCTTCTACACCAACGCCGTGCACGACGCCGCCGGCCACGGCGTGGTGCTGGATCTGTTCGACTCCACCATCTCCTTCCACGCCCGCTACCAGCGCAGCCGTTCCATGGCGGCGCTGATCGAGCACGTGGTGCTGAACCACCAGAATCCGCGCTCGCTGGGCTGGGTGGTGCAAACCCTGCGCACCCGGCTGTCGCGCCTGCAGGCCAGCGACCCGCACCCGCTGGAAGACCTGTCGCAGCGCCTGCGCCCCCCGCAGCCCGACGCGCTGCCCACCCTGTGCGAGGCCGACCGGCTGGGCGACTTCATCCACCTGCAGGCGCTGCTGGCGCACTTCATCGAGGCCGGCCAGCAGCTGTCCGACGAGATCGCCCTGCGCCACTTTGCCCACACCGCCGAGGTGGGCCGCAGCGTGGGCGCCTGACGGCCGCCCCGCCCCGGAGCCTGTGCCCATGCGCCTGAGGATCACCCACGACACCCGCTACCGCTACCAGCCGCCGGTGCTGACGGCGCTGCACATGGCGCACCTGACGCCGCCGCCCACGCGCTGCCAGCAGCGGCTGGACGCCCGGCTGGACGTGCAGCCCGAGCCGCTGTCGCGCACCGAATCGCTGGACATCTACCGCAACGTGCGCAGCTTTTTCGAGATCGCCAGCCGGCACGACAGCCTGTTCGTGCGCGCCAGCAGCCTGGTGCACACCCGCGCGCCCGATGCGGCCGACAGCCAGGTGGCCTGGGAGGCGGTGCGCGACGCCTTCGTCTACCACGTGGGCGCCGAGTGGCACCCGGCAGCCGAGTTCGTCTACCCCTCCCACCACGTGCACCCGGGCGAGGCCTTTGCCGACTACGCCCGGCCCTCGTTCACGCCGGGCCGGCCACTGATCGAGGCTGCGCGCGAGCTGACGCAGCGCGTGCACCAGGACTTCGACTACGTCAGCCACAGCACGCAGGTCAACACCCCCGCCATCGAGGCGCTGCAGCAGCGCCGCGGCGTGTGCCAGGACTTCGCCCACGTCATGCTGGCCTGCCTGCGGGCGCTGGGCCTGCCGGCGCGCTACGTGTCGGGCTACCTGCTGACGCAGCCGCCGCCCGGCCAGCCGCGCCTGGTGGGCAGCGACGCCTCGCACGCCTGGGTGTCGGTGTTCCTGCCCGACCTGGCGGCGCAATCCGGCGGCCACGGCTGGTACGACCTGGACCCCACCAACAACCGCCACGGCTGGAGCACGCCGGGCGAGGACTTCGTGCGCCTGGCCGTGGGGCGCGACTACGCCGACATCTCGCCCCTGCGCGGCGTCATCCACGGCGGCGCCGGGCACCGGCTGGAGGTGGGCGTTACAGTCGAGCCCTGCGACGCCGCCACGCTGGCCGAGGCCCCGGCGCTGCCCATCCCACCGCTTGACTGAACGACTGCACCTGCCATGAGCATCTACGACAAACTCCAGCAACTGGGCATCGAGCTGCCCCCCGTTTCCGTGCCCGCCGCCGCCTACGTGCCCTACGTGCAGACCGGCCCGCTGCTGTACCTGTCGGGCCACATCGCCCGCCGCGACGGCAAGCCCTGGGTCGGCAAGCTGGGCCAGGACATGGACACCGCCCAGGGCGCCGAGGCCGCGCGCGCCGTCGCCATCGACCTGCTGGGCACGCTGCACGCCGCCGTGGGCGATCTGAACCGCATCTCGCGCATCGTCAAGGTGATGAGCCTGGTCAACAGCGCGCCCGACTACACCGAGCAGCACCTGGTCACCAACGGCTGCTCCGAACTGCTGGGCCAGGTGTTCGGTGACAAGGGCGCCCACGCCCGCAGCGCCTTCGGCGTGGCGCAGATCCCGATGGGCGCCTGCGTGGAAATCGAGCTGATCGCCGAAGTGAAGTAAGCCCGGCACATGCCCTTGGAGCGGCTGCGCCGGTCACCGCCGCCGGCCGCCCTGGCTCCTGCGCCCTACCCGTCGACCCCATCGCCCTCGCCCAAGCCGGGCAGCAGCGCCTGGCTGTCGGCATCGGGCAGAGCCTCGACCTTCTTCAGCGCGCGGTTCATCACGTTGGTGCGGGTCTGCGCCGCGTCCAGCGTGTTCAGCACGGTCTGGGTCTGGTTCTTCACGCGCGCCAGCACGTCGCCGAACTTGTGGAACTCGGTCTTCACCGCGCCCAGCACCTGCCACACCTCGCTGCTGCGCTTTTCCAGCGCCAGCGTCCTGAAGCCCATTTGCAGGCTGCTCAGCATCGCCAGCAGCGTGGTCGGCCCGGCCAGGGTCACGCGGTGCTGGCGCTGCAGCGCCTCCATCAGGCCGGGACGGCGCAGCACCTCGGCGTACAGCCCTTCGGTGGGCAGGAACAGGATGGCGAAGTCCGTGGTGTGCGGCGGCTCCAGGTACTTGTCGGCCATGCTCTTGGCTTCGAGCCGGATGCGCTGCTCCAGCGCCTTGGCGGCGGCCTCGGCGGCGGGCGCGTCGGCGCGCTGCTGGGCGTCGAGCAGGCGTTCGTAGTCCTCGGTGGGGAACTTGGCGTCGATCGGCAGCCACACCGGCGCGCCGCCCTCGCCGCGCCCGGGCAGGCGGATGGCGTAATCCACCGGGTTCTTGCTGTCGGGGCGCGTGGGCACCTGGGCGACGTACTGCTCGGGCGAGAACACATGCTCCAGCAAGGCGCCGAGCTGCGCCTCGCCGAAGGTGCCGCGGTTCTTCACGTTGCCCAGCAGATGCTTCAAGTCGCCCACGCCCTGCGCCAGCGTCTGCATCTCTCCCAGGCCCTTGTGCACCTGCTCCAGCCGGTCGGCCACCTGCTTGAAGCTCTCGCCCAGGCGCGCTTCCAGCGTGGATTGCAGCTTCTCGTCCACCGTCCGGCGCATCTCGTCCAGCTTGGCGGTGTTGGCAGCCTGCAGCTGCGTCAGCTGCTGCTCCAGCGTGCCGCGCACCTCCTGGATGCGGCGCGCGTTGGTTTCGCTGAGCGATTGCAACTGCTGCGTCAGCGTCTCACTCAAGCCGCCGCGCAAATGCGCCAGCTGCTGCGCAAAGGCGTCGATCTGCGCGTTCTGCGTACGCGTGGCTTCAGACGCCTGCTGCGCCATGCCCAGACCCAGCGCCTGCAATTGATTGACCAGCGTATCGCCCAGCGTGCCGCGCAACTGGGTGAGC
>JAEXBL010000108.1 GCA_023394015.1 Pseudomonadota bacterium
GGCCAGGGCCTGGCGCACCTGCGCGGCACTGGCGTCGCGCGGCAGGGCGGCGGTGCTGCGGCCCTGCTCGGCCATCTCCAGCGCCAGCGCCGCCAACTCACCGCGCGCGGCCAGCCAGTCGACGGTCTGGCGCTGCAGGCGCTGGTGTTCAGGGGCGTCGTGCTGCTCGCCCAGCAGCAGGGCGTCGGCGGGCAGCAGGGTGGCCAGGCGCGCCTGCGCGTCGGCGGACAGCGGCGGCGCCGATGCGCAGGCGCTCAGCACGGCGGCGGCCAGGGCGGCACGGCAGAGAAGGGCGAGGCGGCGCATCATGGCGCCATCGTAAGCGGTGGCCGGTGAGCTCAAGCGCCGGGCGGCAAGCAAAAGGCCCGCGATGCGCGGGCCTTGGGGTGTGGGTGGTGTGGAGGCGGTGGACCGGTCAGTGCACCACCACCGGGTTTTGCGCCAGTTCGGCGTAGCCTTCCAGCGTGTCTTCCACTTCTTCCTGGGTGGGCGTGTTCTCCTGCCAGGCGGCGATGCGCTGCTGGAACAGCTCGGCCCACAGGCCATCGAGGTAAACCTCCTTGCCCGAGCGCTTGTCCACGATCTCGAATCCGTGGCGCGCCAGCACGGGCTGGCCTTCTGCCACGTCGGTGCCCGCAGGCAACTCCGTCAGCAGGTGGACCACCGCGAAGGTGTCGGAATCGTAGAGCGTGTTCATCAGTCGTTCGGTCCTTTCATGGAAACATAGGCCAAAAGCCTGTAGCCTCTCCTATATGAGAACGCAGCGGCGGCTTTCAAGGTGGACAGCGGACTGTCCGATGTATGTAAGCGTCGGCTTTTGCTCGAAAAAGCCCGCGATCTGCGGCGCTTTGTCGTTTTTTGTGCCGATCGAGGGCTGTTTTTCGCCTTTCGACCTCTCTTGTTGGATGCGGCGGGCACCGCGCCGGGCCTGCCCTAGAATGGCCCGCTGCCGGCGCCGGACAGCGGTCGCACGGGCGCGATGCCGCCCCGACCGCCTGCCGAACGGGCCGATGATCCACTGCTGCATCCATGAAACTGGCAACCTACAAAGACGGCTCGCGCGAGGGGCAACTGGTGGTCGTCTCGCGCGACCTGACGACCGCCCATTACGCCACCGGCATCGCCAACCGCCTGCAGCAGGCGCTGGATGACTGGAACTTCATCTCGCCCCAGTTGCAGGACCTGAGCGACGCGCTCAACCAGGGCAAGGCGCGCCACGCCTTTCCGTTCGATGCGGCGCAGTGCATGGCGCCGCTGCCGCGCGCCTACCAGTGGGCCGCCGGCTCGGCCTACCTGAACCACGTGGAGCTGATGCGCGTGGCGGCCTCGGCGGCCACGGGCGCGTCGAATGCAGGCGCGGCGGCGCAGGGCGAGCTTGCGAACGCCGGGCATGGCGTGGGCCGCGCTGGCGGGTCCCTGGACAGCCCCTTGATGTACCAGGGCGGCAGCGACGACTTCCTGGGCCCGCGCGACGACATCCGCGTGGCCAGCGAGGACTTCGGCATCGACTTCGGGGCCGGGCTGGCCGTGGTGACGGGCGACGTGCCCATGGCCGCCACGCCCGAGCAGGGACTGGACGCGGTGCGCCTCGTGATGCTGGCCAACGCCGTCAGCCTGCGCCAGCTGATCCCGGACGAGCTGGCCACGGGCTTCGGCTTCTTCCACGGCAAGCCGTCCACCGCCTTCGGCCCGGTGGCCGTCACGCCGGATGAGCTGGGCGAGGCCTGGATCGAGGGCCGCGTCCACCTGACCATGCAGATCGACTGGAACGGGCGCAAGGTCGGCCGCTGCGACGCCGGGCCCGACATGCACTTTCACTTCGGCCAGCTGATTGCCCACGCCGCGCGCACGCGGCGCCTGCGCGCCGGCAGCCTCATCGGCGGCGGCACCGTAAGCAACCCCGGCGTCGAGAAGGACGGCCGCCGCGAATGGCCCAAGGGCTACGGCTGCATCGCCGAGAAGCGCGCCATGGAAATCATCCAGGACGGCGCGCCCCACACCGACTACATGCGCTTTGGCGACAGCGTGCGCATCGAGATGAAGGGCCGCGATGGCGAGTCGGTGTTCGGCGCCATTGAGCAGGCTGTGGGCCAGTTCGGCCCATAAGCCTCAGCCGTCGGGCCCGGGCGCCGCTCAATCGAGCCGGAAGCCGACCTCGATCGTCACCTGCCAGTGGCCCACGTCCCCGTCCACCACGTGGCCGCGGGTCTCGATCACCTTGAACCAGTTGATGTGGCGCACCGAGTCCTTGGCCTTGGCCAGCGCGGCGCGCACGGCCTGCTCCATGCTCTCTTTCGACGAGCCGGTGAGGTGGATGTGCTTGTAGATGTGGTCGTCCATGGCGTGTCTCCTTTGGGGTGTGGGGCCATCGTAGTGCGCGGGCGGCGGCGCAGCGGCGCCAGGGGTTATCGCGGCGCCCGGTGCGCCTTGTCGCGCGCACCGCTTCGACAGTCGCTCTTTCTCTCAGGTGAGCCATGAACGCATGGCCGACGGCGCCTTTCTTCCTGCTGAGGGCTGGACCCCGCCTCTCCTTTCGTGCTGCTGTCGCTGCTGGGCTGGCGCGGTGAGGCGATGGACGGCCGGTGCGTGCCGCTACGATCGGGCCATCTGAGCACACAGGAGACACCCGCATGAGCCGCCCCGCCATCGACTACAGCCGCTACACCACTTTTCACATCAGCCGCCGCGGCGCAGGCGGCGCCGTGCTCGATCTGCAAATGAAGGCCAAGAACGGCAAGCTGCCCACCGCCGGCCACGACGGCCACTGGGAGCTGTGCGAGATCTGGCGCGACATCGACCAGGACGACAGCGTGCGCGCGGTGGTGCTGCGCGGCGAGGGGATGGGCTTTTCGGGCGGCGGCGACCTGGCGCTGGTGCAGGACATGGCGGCCGACTTCGCGGTGCGCACCCGCGTGTGGAAGGAGGCGCGCGACCTGGTCTACAACGTCATCAACTGCGACAAGCCCATCGTCAGCGCCATGCACGGCCCGGCCGTGGGCGCCGGGCTGGTGGCGGGCCTCTTGGCCGACATCTCGATCGCCGCCAAGAGCGCGAAGATCGTCGACGGCCACACCCGCCTGGGCGTGGCCGCGGGCGACCACGCTGCCATCTGCTGGCCGCTGCTGTGCGGCATGGCCAAGGCCAAGTACTACCTGATGCTGTGCGAGGCCGTGACCGGCGAGGAGGCCGAGCGCATCGGCCTGGTGTCGCTGGCGGTGGAGGACGATCAGCTGCTGGACAAGGCCTACGAAGTGGCCGACAAGCTGGCCGCCGGCAGCACCACGGCGATCCGCTGGACCAAGTACTCGCTCAACAACTGGTACCGGCAGGCGGGGCCGAGCTTCGACACCTCGCTGGCGCTGGAATTCATGGGCTTTGCCGGCCCCGACGTGCAGGAAGGCGTGGCCAGCCTGCGCGAGCGGCGCCCGCCCAGGTACTGAAAAAGCCTTCGATGCCAACAAGTTGACCGCTCGGCATTCCAGCGCCGGCTCGCGCGCTGGTGCTGACACGGAACGCGGTTATTCTTTAGAACTTTCAGCTTGACGGATCGGTCGTGCGCTGCTGCGGCCGGCAATGGCAAGCGCTCCTACGATCCAGCCCGAGAGACCTTCATGAACCGCCTTCACAAGCCCGCCGATGCCTTGTCGCGCCGTGTCTTTGTTCGCGCCGCGCTGGCCGCCAGTGCAGCCGTCAGCCTGCCTGCCGTGGCCCAGGCGCCGGCCACCGCGCCCGCCGGCGGGGCGCGCTGGCTGGTGGGCTACCCCGCCGGTGGCGGGGCCGACTTCGTGACGCGTACCGTGGCGCAGGGCATGGCGCCGCTGCTGGGCACGACCATCGAGGTGGTCAACATGCCCGGCAAGGGGGCCACCATCGCCGCCGGCGAAGCCGCCAAGGCGCCGGCCGATGGCCTGCACCTGTTCACCGCCGACAACGGCATCCTGGTCTACAACCGCGAGCTGTTCAAGACGCTGCCCTACGATCCCGACAAGGCCTTCAGCTCGATCGGCTTCATGGCGCGCACGGCGCTGTTCATCGTCGCTTCGCCCAAGGCACCGTTCAAGACCATCGACGAACTGCTCAAGCTGCCCGCCGAGCAACAGGCCAAGCTGGCCTATGCCTCGCCCGGCGCCGGCAGCCCGCACCACCTGGCGATGGAGCTGTTCAAGCAGCAGACCGGCCTGAAGGCAGAGCACAAGCCCTACCGCGGCACCGGCCTGGCCATGCCCGACGTGATCGAGGGCAAGGTGCCGCTGCTGGTGGTGGACGCCGCTGGCGGCATGCAGGCCATGAAGGCCGGCCAGGTGGTGCCGCTGCTGTCGCTGTCGGGCTTCAGCGTGCCGCAGTTTCCCAAGGTGCCGCGGCCGCGCGACGTGGGCCAGCCCTCGATCAACGCCTTCGCCAGCGTGGGCTTGGTGGTGCCGCGCGCCACGCCGGCCGAGGCCAAGGCGCGGCTGTCCAAGGCGTTGCTGTCCACCCTGAACCGGCGCGACGTGGCGGCCACGCTGCTCGACGCCGGCTGGGAGTCGGTGGCCGGCGACGCCCTGATGATGGACGCCTACATGGCCGCCGAGCGCGGCATCTGGCCCAAGCTGATCCGCGATCTGAAGCTCCAGGTCGAGGGCTGAGCGGCGCGGCGGGGCGATTCAGGCCTGGGCCTTGATCCGCGCCAGCATCACCGCGGTGTTGGCCTTGCGGTCGGCGTTCACCTTCTGCACGCTGGGGCGCTCGGCCAGGCGCTGCAGGTAGTCCTTCACCGGCAGCGCGGCCAGCAAGTCTTCGCCATAGATGATTTGGGTGGCGCTGGCCACCAGCGGCAGGTGCACGGCGGCGGCGCAGTCGGCCAGGGTGAACCGATCGCCGGCGATGAAGGGGCTGAATTGGGCCAGCCGCCCCAGGCCGGCCACGTGCTTTTCAAGCTGGGGCCGGAGCTTGGCTTTCAGGCCCTCGCTGACCTGGCCGCCAAAGAAGGCCTCGGGGTAGAGGTTGCGCGCCACCAGCTCCAGGTGCAGCTCGATGTGGCGCACCAGCTCGCGCACCTTGGCCGCCTGGTAGGGGTTGGCGGGCAGCAGGGGCTGGTCGGGGTAGCGGTCCTCGATATATTCCAGGATCACCGTCGACTCGCTGATCGGCCCCTCCTCGGTGATGGCGTAGGGCACCTTGCCCAGCGGACTGGCGGCAGGGTCGGTTTCGCCGACCCAGGCCAGCACCTCCTCGAAGGGCACGCCTTTTTCCAGCAGCGCGAGCTTGACCTTGTTGTAGTAGTTGCTGGCCGAGAAGCCGCAGAGCTTGAGCATGAATGTCTCCAATAAGAGGGGGTTGAAAGGCCGACGCAGCTTAGCAAGCACGCCGGTTTCTTGATGTCGCTCAACCGACTGTGCGCACCTGCCTCATAATGTGGCGCTGATGGAAGCCCTGCGCCGCGCCCGCCACCTCGCCCGCCTCGTGCTGGCGTGGTTCGCGCTCGCGCTCGGCGTGGCGGCGGCAGCGCCGCTGATCCATCCGCAGACCATCGAATTCGTCTGTGGCGCGGGCGGCCAGATCAAGGCCGTGGTGCACACCGACGACGGGACGGTGGAGTTGGGCGCCGCCCACCTGGACTGCGCACTGTGCCTGGT
>JAEXBL010000179.1 GCA_023394015.1 Pseudomonadota bacterium
GCGGTCGGGCTTTCGCGCGTCCCACTGCACGGGTAGGCGGGCCGCGGCAAGCCGCGACACCGTCTCGGCCCGCCAGTCGGCTGCCACATCGGCCACCGGCAGCGGCTGCGCCTTCAGGTTGCGCACCGACAGGCGCATCTCCTCCAGCGCCTCGCGCGCCAGCACGCTTTCCGCCTGGCCGGCGCGCCCGCTGGCATGCACCAGCGACAGCAGCTTGGCGCCCAGGTCGTCGTGCAGGTCGTCGGCGATGCGCTCGCGCTCGTCGGCCGCACCGCGCACATAGGCGTCGCGCGCGCGGATGGTTTGCACCACCAGCTCCGTCAGCCGCTGCACCAGGCGCCGGTCACCGCGCGAGAACAGCCGCCCGCCCCGGTCGCGCGACCACAGCACAAAGCCGGGCAGGTCCGCCACGGGCGGCACCCACAGGCCCTGGCCGTTGTCGATCACCGTCGGCGCCCTCAGCCCCCGCAACTCGGTCGGCGGCGGCGCCTTGCGCAGCGTGCGCATCTGCAGCGTGCGAGCCAACAGGTGCGTCCAGTGGCGCAGGCGCTCGCCTGCCGGCGCAAAGCCCAGCGCCAGGATGCGGTTGGTCAGCTCGCGCGGCGGGGGCCCGCGCCGCAAGATGCTGCGCCCCCACACCTGGCTGGACAGGGGCACATACGTCATGGCAAACACCAACACCGCGACCAGCATGGCCAGATCGTCGTCCAGCCACGCGCTGGCCACCAGCAGCCGGTAGCACAGCAGCGTGCCGATGCCGGCGCCCAGGCTCAGCAGGGCCTGCATGGTCCAGTCGTCCAGATCGAACATGCGTGTGCGACGCAAGCCGATGGCCGCGCCCACGCTGACCAGCATCAACAGCCCGTACAGCCAGGCCTGCCGCACCGGCGGCGTGCCGCCCAGCAGCAGCACGCCCTCGTGTAAGCCGATCGCCGCGGCCAGCACCAGTCCGAACGGCAGCATCAGCGCCCACATGATGGTGCGCAACCGCGGGTGACGGGCGCTGGCGCGCCACTGCCGCACCACCTGCAGAACCACCAGCGCCAGCGCGCTCAACAGCATGGCTCGGCTGGCCCAGTTGGGTGACGGCAACCACCAGCGCGCGTTGGCCAGCGCCCAGGCCGCAAACAGCCCCAGCAGTGCCCACAGCCACCCGCGCGGCACCTTGGGCAGACGCACCGGAAAGTGCGCCGGCAGCCCCGCCAGCGCCAGCAAGCCGCCGAGCGCGGCCGTGTGGTGGATGACCGACAGAGCGTGGAACAGGCCGCCCGGCAGCGCCAGCTCGCGCCCACTGAAGATGGCGCTGCACACCAGCAGCACACTCAGCATCAGTGCCCCCAGTGCCACCAAGCCCGTGGCCGGTTGCGGGCGAAACACCACCAGCCCCCAAGCCGCGGCCAGCAAGCTCACCACCAGCACCAGCAGCAAGAACCAGAACACCGCCGGCAACGCACGCAAGGGCCGCTTGGCCGCGGGCTGCAGCACGACCGCGGCCAGTGGCGCCCCAGCCGCCGGCCGCACATACAGCGTCACCTGCGGGTCGGCCCACAACCGCGCCAGGCGGGTCTGCCGCTCGTAGAAACGCCCCCAGGCGGCGTAGCTGGGCAGCATGTCGGGGTTCTCCAGCAGATCCGACGGCTCCAGCACCACGCCAGCGGCATCGCGCCGCGACGACACGGCCAGCAGGTGCGCACCGGGGCGCAGGCCGGCGGCCTCGGCCGGGCTGGCATGGCCGACCGCCAGCACCTGCACCTGCCCGTCCACCACGCCCAGCTGCAGGCCCAGCCAAGGCTGCCTGGTGGCCAAGCCGACGGCCAGCACGCACAGCAGCATGGCCCACAGCACCGTCAGCAGCAAGGCATGGCGCCGCAGCCAATGGCCCGCCGTGTCGCCCGTCGCCGCCAGGTCCGGCGGCTCACGCCAGTGGTCCCGCGTGGCGTGCTCGGAATCCAGCGCGCTTGACATCGTGGTGGGTGGCAGCTCGGCGGGGTTCAAGGCAGGATTGGGAGACAATGCGCCAGTGATTCTGCGCCATACCTTCACCCCCCTCAACAACACGCGGCTGGCCCATTTGTGCGGCCCCATGGACGAGCACCTGCGCACCATCGAGGCCGGGCTGCAGGTGTCCATCGCGCACCGGCACGAGCAGTTCAAGATCGACGGCCCAAAGAAGCCGGCCGAACGCGCCCTCACCGTGCTGCAGGCGCTCTACGAGCTGGCCGACCGCCCGATCAAGCCCGACACCGTGCAACTGATGCTGGCCGGCAGCGGCGAACCCTTGCCCGAGGACGAAGCCGGCCGCCTGGTGCTGGCCACGCGCCGCAGCGACCTGAAGGCACGCACGCCCAACCAGAGCGTGTACCTCGACAACATCGCCCAGCACGACATCACCTTCGGCATCGGCCCCGCCGGCACCGGCAAGACCTTTCTGGCCGTGGCCTGCGCCGTCGATGCGCTGGAGCGACAGAGCGTGCAGCGCATCGTACTCACCCGGCCGGCGGTGGAAGCCGGCGAGCGCCTGGGCTTCCTGCCCGGCGACCTGACGCAGAAAGTCGACCCCTACCTGCGCCCGCTGTACGACGCGCTCTACGAGCTGATGGGCTTCGACCGCGTGCAAAAGGCGTTCGAGCGCAACCAGCTCGAGATCGCGCCGCTGGCCTTCATGCGCGGGCGCACGCTGAACCACGCCTTCGTCATCCTCGACGAAGCGCAGAACACCACGCCCGAGCAGATGAAGATGTTCCTCACCCGCATCGGCTTCGGCAGCCGCTGCGTGGTCACCGGCGACGTCAGCCAGATCGACCTGCCCAAGGGCGCCACCAGCGGCCTGGTCGATGCCGAGCGCGTGCTCAAGCGCGTCAAGGGCCTGGCCTTCACCCGCTTCACCAGCGCCGACGTGGTGCGCCACCCGCTGGTGGCGCGCATCGTCGATGCCTACGATGCGCACACCACCAAGGCCCGGCGCACGACCGACGCGGCCTGAGCCGACCCCGCCCGGCCTGCGCCGACCTGACTGTGGAATCCATCGCGCTGCCTTGGCTGCAACCACGCCTGGAATGGCTGTACCTGCTCGCCCTGCTGACGCTCGCCACCTTGGGCGGCATTGCCATCGCCAGCTCACGCCGACGAACCCAAGCCGCGCGCAAAGAGCTTCTGCTGCACTGGCACGGCTGGCTGATGCGCCGGTTCGGGCTTCCAGGCAATGGCGACCAGCCGCCTCAAGCGAGCTTTGTAGGCACGCTCAAGAGCCATCGCATGCTGCGTCAGACGACTCAAATCCTGCCGCCGTCGCGCAGCAACCCCGGCCACACGCTGCGCGTCGACGCCTTGCTCACGAACGAGTTGGGTGAATACTGGCTCGTCATGTTCAACAGCACCATCCCACCGCTTCGCCGCATCGGCCCGCAAGCCGTGGCGCTGCCCAACAAGCCCGTGGTCCTGCAGATCAACGAGTTGCGTGCGCGCCGCGCCCTGTTCAACGACCCCAAGGCCTACCAGCACGCCTTTGGCGAGGCCCCATCCCGAGCGGCCCTGAACGCGTGGCGACAACGCCACCCCGATCAGGAGCCCGTCGACACGCTTGACTGAACCAAGCCCTCACGCCATGCCCACCCAACCGCCGGCCCTCACGCTCTCCCTGCAATTCGCCCGCTTCGACGGCGCCGCCGAGCACCGCGCCGCGCTGCCGCGCCACAAAGTGACCCGCTGGCTGCGCGCGGCGCTGGGCGACGAAGTGCAGGCCGCCGAGCTCACGGTGCGCATCGTCGATGCCGCCGAGGGCCGGCAGCTCAACCGCGACTTCCGCGGCAAGAGTGACGCCACCAACGTGCTGACCTTCGACTACAGCGGCCCGCCGCTGGTGGCCGCCGATCTGGTGCTGTGCGCGCCCGTCGTCGCCCGCGAGGCGGCCGAGCAAGGCAAGCCACTGGCCACGCATTACGCCCACCTGCTGGTGCACGGCGCGCTGCACGCCCAGGGCTGGGACCACGAGACCAGCGAGGCCGACGCCGAGGCCATGGAGGCACGCGAAACCGCCATCCTGACCGGGCTGGGCCTGCCCGATCCGTACGCCGACTGAAGCAAGCCCCAGCACCAGCCGGCCAGCGCCGGCAGCCCTTCCTGTCCCCTCACCCCACCACACACGGCCCGCAACCGTAACACTTGCTTGCAATGGGGTGGCGCCAGCACGGCCCGGCTGGCCTATGGTGGCGGCCTGTTTCCATTGGCACGGAGGAAGCCCATGACATCCGCCCTTTCCACCCTCAAGCGCCTGGCCGCGCCGCTGCTGCTGGCTCTGGCGCTGGCACCGCTGCTGGCCACCACGCCGGCACAGGCGCAAAGCAATTCGCGCCAGGCCATCGAGGCGGCGCGCCAGCACCGCGCCGCGCAGGCGCGTGGCGAAGCACCGGCGCCGCAGCGTGCGGAATCCCGCCGCCCGGCCGACCGGCCCTTCCGCTCCAGCGCCGACCCCACCGCCGACCCCAACCTGAGCCTGCGAAGCTGCCTGAACAACGTCGGCATGAACCCCGCCGCGCGCGACCGCTGCATGCGCCGGCACTGCGAAGGGCGCTGGGGCGAGGGCCAGTGCCCGGCCGGGGGTGACCTGATGAGCCGCGAGGGCAGCAACGCCCGGACGCCGCTCGGCCGCTGTCTGCGTGAAGCCGGCGCCAACCCCTTCCGGCGCGACGCCTGCGGCTGGCGCCACTGCCGCCCGCGCTGGGAATCGGCCGAATGCCAGGCGATCCGCCCGGCCGATACGCCACGCGCCAACTGAGCGGCGTGCCGCTTCAGGCCGTCGCCACGGGCTGTTGCGGCGCTTCGACGTCGGCGTCGACGTCCACCGTCAGCGGCTCCACGCCGGTGGGCAGCATCTGGATGGCGGCGTGCAGCCCCGGCACGGCCTCGGCCAGCGCGT
>JAEXBL010000186.1 GCA_023394015.1 Pseudomonadota bacterium
CCCTCAGCCCCAGTTGGCTGCTGCGCCCGCCGCTGCCGCTGGCGGTGCAGGGCGGCCGGCCCTGCCACCGGGGCCAGCGCCTGCGCTTGATCGCCGGGCCGCAGCGCATCGAGGCCGGCTGGTGGCCGGACGGCCCGTCCACCACCGCCGAAGACGCCCCTGCCCCCGACGCCAGACCGCCGGCCGCGCGCGACTACTTCATCGCCCAGGGCCCCACGGCCGAACTGCTGTGGATCTACCGCGAACGCGCCACCTCGGCCCGGCACGCCGGCGGCGCCGAAGCGGCCGCGCGCTGGTTTCTGCACGGCCTGTATGCCTGAGCTGTCACGCAAGCAGGAAGCGCGGCGCGCCGAAGCCGCGCGCCGGGCCAGCAACGTGTACGCGCTGCCCCGGCGGCCGTCGCCAGGACAGCGGGCCGCTTCGCTGCCCGCCTACGCCGAACTGCATTGCCTCACCCACTTCAGCTTTCAGCGCGGCGCCAGCAGCCCCGAGGCGCTGGTACGCCGCGCCTGGGCGCTGGGCTACACGGCGCTGGCCATCACCGACGAATGCTCGGTGGCCGGCGTGGTGCGCGCCTGGAAGGCGCTGGGCGACTTGAAGGCCGAACTGCAGGCCGAGCCGCAGGCCCGTCCACGCGGCGCCGACGGCGCTGACGGCAACGCGTCCACACCCGATCCGCTGCAGCTCGTCTACGGCAGCGAATTCCGCTTCGAAGGGCAGGGCACGCTGGTGGCGCTGGCGCGCGATCTGGCGGGCTGGGGCGATTTGTGCGGCTTCATCACCGACTGCCGCCGCGCCGCGCCCAAGGGCCGTTACGCGCTGCCGCCGCTGGCCGAGGCGCTGGCCGCCCTGGCCGGCTGCGAGCTGCTGTGGGCGCCTGCGCGCAGCGCCATGGCTGATATCCAAACAATAGCTGCCAGCGCCCATGCGGCAAGCGCTGGTGGCCCAAAACGCTTGCAAATCACCCTGCTGGCCGAGCTGCACGCCGGCAGCGACGACGCGCTGTGGCTGGCGCGGCTGCGCGCGCTGTCGGCCGCCACCGGCTGGCCGCTGGCCGCCGCCGGCGAGGTGCAGATGGACGTGCGCCGCGCCAAGCGCCTGCACGACGTGATGACCGCCATCCGCATCGGCCGGCCGGTGCACGCATGCGGCTTTGCGCTGCAGCCCAATGCCGAGCGCCACCTGCGTCCGCGCGAGCGGCTGGCGCGCATCTACCCGCCCGAGCTGCTGGCCGCCACTTTGGCCGTGGCCGCGCGCTGCAGGTTCCGGCTCGAGGAGGTCAAGTACAACTACCCGCAAGAGGCGGTGATCGACGGCCTGACGCCCACGCAGACCCTGCGGCGCCTGACCATCGAGGGCGCGCGCTGGCGCTTTGCCGAGGGCGTGCCGTTCAGGATCTGGCGCTTCGTGGCCAAGGAGCTGCGGCTCATCGCCGAGTGCCGCTACGAGATGTTCTTTCTCACCGTGCACGACATCGTGCGCGAGGCGCGGGGCCGGGGCATCCTGTGCCAGGGCCGCGGCTCGGCGGCCAATTCGGTGGTGTGCTATTGCCTGGGCATCACCGAGGCCGACCCGCGTTTTTCCAACCCGCTGCTGGAGCGCTTCATCAGCAAGGCGCGCCAGGGCGAGCCGCCCGACATCGACGTCGACTTCGAGCACGAGCGGCGCGAAGAGGTCATCCAGTACATCTACGGCAAATACGGCCGCCACCGCGCCGCGCTCGCTGCCACGGTGATCTGCTACAGAAGGCGCAGCGCCCTGCGCGATGTGGGCCAGGCGCTGGGCGTGGATGAGCGCCTGATCGACGCCTTCGCCAAGGACCACCACTGGTTCGACGACGGCCTGGCCGCGCACCGCCTGGGCGCGCTGGCGCAGGACCTGGGCGCCACCATCAGCCCGCCCCTGGCCGCGCTGTGGCTGGAACTGGCCGAGCAGCTGCGCGGCGCGCCGCGGCACCTGAGCCAGCACGTCGGCGGCTTCGTGCTGACCGAAACGCCGCTCACGCGCCTGGTGCCGGTGGAAAACGCCGCCATGGCCGACCGGCAGGTGATCCAGTGGGACAAGGACGACCTGGAAGCGCTGGGCATGCTCAAGGTGGACGTGCTGGCGCTGGGCATGCTGACGGCCATGCGCCGCTGCCTGGACCTGGTGGGCGCGCGGCGCGGCCGGCCCATGGCGCGGCAGGACATTCCGCGCGAATGCCCCGAAACCTACCGCATGATCCGCCGCGCCGACACCGTGGGTACCTTCCAGATCGAAAGCCGCGCGCAGATGAGCATGCTGCCGCGCCTGAGGCCCAACAAGTTCTACGACCTGGTGGTCGAAGTCGCCATCGTGCGGCCGGGGCCCATCAGCGGCGGCATGGTGCATCCGTACCTGAGGGCGCGCGAGCGCTGGGCGCGTGAGGGCACCTACGAATGCGAGCGCTCCTCCAAGGAGCCGCCCGGCACCGAGCCGGCGCTGAAGAAGGCGCTGGAGCGCACGCTGGGCGTGCCCATCTTCCAGGAGCAGGTGATGGAAATCGCCATCATCGCCGCCGGCTTCTCGCCCGCGCGCGCCGACCAGTTGCGCCGCTCCATGGCCGCGTGGAAGCGCCACGGCGGCGTGCACAGGTTCGAGGACGAGCTGAAAGGCGGCATGGTCGCGCGCGGCTACTCGGCCGAATTCGCCGACCGCATCTTCAGGCAGATCCTGGGCTTCGGCGAATACGGCTTCCCCGAAAGCCACGCCTACAGCTTTGCCCTGATCGCCTACGAAAGCAGCTGGCTCAAGTGCCACGAGCCCGAGGCCTTTCTGGCGGCCATGCTCAACTCGCAGCCCATGGGCTTTTACGGCCCCGCGCAGTTGATCCAGGACGCCAAGCGCCACGGCGTCGTGGTGCTGCCGCCGGACGTGGGCGTCAGCGGCTGGGACTGCGCGCTTGAACAATCGGGGTCAGATCACGATTTTTCCCGCCCCGCCGTTCGCCTGGGCCTGCGCCTGGTCAAGGGGTTGGACGAGCCCGCCGCGCGCCGCATCGAAGCCGCCCGCGCCGGGCGGCCCTTTGCCAGCGTCAACGACCTGGCGCGCCGTGCCGGCCTGGATGCGCGCGCGCTGAACCAGCTGGCCTCCGCCGACGCGCTGATGCGCCTGGCCGGCCACCGCCGCCAGCAGGAGTGGCAGGGCGCGGCCCCGACG
>JAEXBL010000198.1 GCA_023394015.1 Pseudomonadota bacterium
GGTCGGGGCAGGCCGGGTAGCCGGGGGCGGGCCGGATGCCGACGTACTTCTCGGCGATGAGCTCGTCGTTGCTCAGGCGCTCGTCGGCGGCGTAGCCCCACCAGTCGGCGCGCACGCGGTGGTGCAGCCATTCGGCGCCGGCTTCGGCAAAGCGGTCGGCCAGGGCCTTGAGCATGATGGCGCTGTAGTCGTCCAGCTCGGCCATGAATTCGGCCACCTTCTTGTCGACACCGATGCCGGCGGTGACGGCGAAGGCGCCCAGGTAGTCCTTCAAGGCTTCCTGGCCTGTCGAGCCGGGTTCGGCAGGGGCCACGAAATCGGCCAGGCAGCGGCTGGGGCGCAGGCGGCCTTCGGCGTCTTCCTGCTTTTCGGTCTGCTGGCGCAGGCCGTGCCAGGTCAGCACCACGTCCTGGCGTGATTCGTTGGCGTAGAGGGCGATGTCGTCGTGCCGCACCGCGTTGGCGGGCCAGAAGCCGACGATGGCGTGGGCGGTGAGCCAGCGGCCTTCGACGATCTTCTTCAGCATCGCCCGTGCATCGTCGTAGACGCGCGTGGCTTCCTCGCCGACCACCTTGTCGCTCAGGATGGCGGGGTACTTGCCGGCCAGGTCCCAGGTCTGGAAGAAGGGCGTCCAGTCCAGAAAGGGCAGCAGCTCGGCCAGGTCGATGTTGCGGATGACGCGGCGGCCGGTGAACTTGGGCGCGGGCGGCTGGTAACCGGCCCAGTCGATGCGGGTCTTGTTGGCGCGTGCCTTGTCCAGCGGCCACATCGGGGTTTGCTTCTTGTTGGCGTGCAGGTGGCGCACGCGCTCGTAGTCGGCGCGCACGTCGGCCCAGTACTGCGCCGCGTCCTCGCCGATCAGGCCCTGGGCCACGCCCACGCTGCGCGAGGCGTCGGGCACGTAGACGACGGGGCCGTCGTAGTGCGGGGCGATCTTGACGGCCGTGTGCACGCGGCTGGTGGTGGCGCCGCCGATCAGCAGCGGTATCTGCCGCTCGCGGAAGTGCGCGTCCTTCTGCATCTCGCCGGCCACGTGCTGCATCTCTTCCAGGCTGGGCGTGATCAGGCCCGACAGGCCCACGATGTCGGCGCCTTCTTCCTTGGCCTTTTGCAGGATCTCATGGGCCGGCACCATCACGCCCATGTTCACCACCTCGAAGTTGTTGCACTGCAGGACCACGGTGACGATGTTCTTGCCGATGTCGTGCACGTCGCCCTTGACGGTGGCGATGACGATCTTGCCGCGGCTGGCCACGTCGGCGCCGGCGGCGGCCAGCGCGGCCTTCTCGGCCTCGATGTAGGGCAGCAGGTGGGCCACGGCCTGCTTCATCACGCGGGCGCTTTTCACCACCTGCGGCAGGAACATCTTGCCGGCGCCGAACAGGTCGCCGACCACGTTCATGCCGTCCATCAGCGGGCCTTCGATGACGTGCAGCGGGCGGCCGCCACCTTGCACCACCATCTGCTGGTAGGCCTCCTCGGTGTCCTCGACGATGAAGTCGGTGATGCCGTGCACCAGCGCGTGGCTCAGGCGCTCGGCCACGGGCACGGGCTGCTCGGGCGTGCCGCGCCAGGCCAGCTTCTGGCTGTCGTCCTTGGCGGCGCCCTTGGCGGATTCGGCGATCTCCAGCAGGCGCTCGGCGGCGTCGGGGCGGCGGTTCAGCACCACGTCTTCGACGCGTTCGCGCAGCTCCGGCTCCAGGTCGTCGTACACGCCCACCATGCCGGCGTTGACGATGCCCATGTCCAGCCCCGCCTTGATGGCGTGGTAGAGGAACACGGTGTGGATGGCCTCGCGCACCGGGTCGTTGCCGCGGAAGCTGAAGGACACGTTGCTCACGCCGCCCGATACCTTGGCGCCGGGCAGGTTCTGCTTGATCCAGCGCGTGGCCTCGATGAACTCGACCGCGTAGTTGGCGTGCTCCTCGATGCCGGTGGCCACGGCGAAGATGTTGGGGTCGAAGATGATGTCCTCGGGCGGAAAGCCGACTTCATCGACCAGGATGCGGTAGGCGCGCTCGCAGATCTCGATCTTGCGTGCAAAGGTGTCGGCCTGGCCCTGCTCGTCGAAGGCCATCACCACGGTGGCGGCGCCGTAGCGCTTGATCAGGCGGGCCTGGCGCTTGAACTCTTCCACACCCTCCTTCATGCTGATCGAGGTGACGATGCCCTTGCCCTGCAGGCAGCGCAGGCCGGCCTCGATCACGCTCCACTTGGAGCTGTCGATCATCACCGGCACGCGAGCGATGTCGGGCTCGCCGGCCATCAGGTTCAGGAAGCGCACCATGGCGGCCTGGCTGTCCAGCATGGCCTCGTCCATGTTCACGTCGACCACCTGGGCGCCGTTCTCCACCTGCTGGCGCGCCACGGCCAGGGCTTCCTCGAACTGGCCGTTCAGGATCAGCCGCGCGAAGGCCTTGGAGCCGGTGACGTTGGTGCGCTCGCCGATGTTGACGAACAGCGTGTCGTCGCCGATCAGCACCGGCTCCAGGCCGGAGAGCTTCATGGGGGGCAAAGGGGTGGCGGGGGTGGCGTCGCTCATGCACTCACCTGTGGCTAGAAGTCAGTCAGGTGAGCGTCGTTGCGGATCGGAAAGCGGCGCGCCAAGCCTGACGGGGCCTGCGGCGGCCCCGCTGCAACGCTCCTTGGCGGCAAGCGCCGATTCTACGAGCCGCGCGGCAACCCGGGGATTGTGCGGGTATGGGCGCCGCGCGCCGGGCCGCTTCAGCGGCCCTGCCCCGCCGTCACCCGGCGCTGCGTGTTGGCGCGCATCAGCGCCACGTAGCTGGGCGCGCCGCCCTCGGGCGCGGTGAGCGAGTCGGAATACAGCTCGCCGGCGGGCTTAACCCCGGTTTCGCGCGCGATCTGCTCGATCAGGCGCGGGTCGGAGATGTTCTCGACGAACAGCGCCTTGATCTTGTCGCGCCGGATCTGCCGCACCAGCCGCGCCACGCCCTTGGCCGAGGCCTCGCTCTCGGTGCTGACGCCCTGCGGCGACAGAAAGCGCACGCCGTATTCCTTGCCGTAATAGGCGTAGGCCGCGTGCGAGGTGATGACCTGGCGCTGCGCCTTCGGGATGGGCGCCCAGGCGGCGCGGATGTCGGCGTCCAGGCTCTTCAGCTCGGCCTGGTAGCGCGCGGCATTGGCGCGGTAGCTGGGGCAGCCGGCGGCGTCGGCGGCGCACAGGCCGGCCTCGATGTTCTTCACGTAGGCCATCACGTTGGGCACGCATTGCCAGGCGTGCGGGTCGTCGCGGCCGTGGTCGTGGCCGTGATGGTCATGGTCGTGGTCATCGTGGTCAGCGTGGCCGTTTTCGATCGGCTTGATGCCCTTGGCGGCGACGACTTGCGGGCCACGATAGCCGGTGCTTTGCAGCAGGCGCGGCATCCAGCCCTCGTAGCCCAGGCCGTTGGACACCACCAGCTGCGCCTGCCCCACCTGGCGCGCGTGCGCCGGCGTGGGCTGGAACACGTGGCCGTCGGCGCCGGGGCCGACCAGCGCCTGCACCGCCACGCGCTCGCCGCCCACCTGCTGCACCAGATCGGCCAGCAGGCTGAAACTGGCGACCACGCGCAGCGGCTCGGCGGCGTGCGCGGGCAGGGTGAGCGCGGCCAGCGTGGCGGCGGCGAGGAGGGTGCGGCGGGTGAACAGTCGGATCATGAGAACTCCTGAATCAATAGCTGGTTGGGCACGTTGGGTAGGCGCTGGAGGGGAATTTCATCAACAAGCACGGGCGTGCGGCAGCGCTGCCCGTCAGCGCTCGAAATGCCGCTCCCGCACGAACTTGCCGCTGCCGCGCCAGGCGCCGTGGCGGCCGACGATGAGCGAGGCCAGGTAGCCCGCGCCCAGCGCGATCACGATGGTGGGGCTGGTCGGCCAGTCGGCGTGGTAGCTGATCAGCAGCCCGGCCACGCAGGCGGCCAGCGCCACCGCGCTGGCCAGCGCCATCAGCGCCGGCACGCTGCGCACCCACAGCCGCGCGGTGGCGGCCGGCAGCACCATGATGCCCACCGCCATCAGCGTGCCCAGCGCATGAAAGCCGGCCACCAGGTTGATCACCACCAGCACCAGAAAGCCGTAGTGCGCCAGCGGCGAAAGGCGGCTGACGCTGCGCAGGAACTGCGGGTCCAGGCATTCCAGCACCAGCGGCCGGTACATCAGCGCCAGCACCGCCAGCGTGGCGATGGCAATGCCCACCAGCAGGCCCAGGGCGGCGTCGTTCAGCGCCAGCACGGTGCCGAACAGCACGTGCAGCAAATCCACGCTGCTGCCGCGCGTGGACACGATCAGCACGCCCAGCGCCAGGCTCAGCTGGTAGAAGGCGGCCAGGCTGGCGTCTTCGCGCAGCACGGTGCTGCGCGCCACCAGGCCCGAGCCCACCGCCACCACCAGGCCGGCGGCCACGCCGCCGATGGTCATGGCCGTCAGAGACAGGCCCGACAGCAGGTAGCCGATGGCAGCGCCGGGCAGGATGGCGTGCGCCATGGCGTCGCCGGTCAGGCTCATGCGGCGCAGCAGCAGGAACACGCCCACCGGCGCGCAACTGAGCGACAGCGCCACGCAGCCCACCAGCGCGCGGCGCATGAAGCCGAACTCGGTCAGCGGGCCGACCAGCAGCGCCCACAGGCCGGTGTCGAGGGTGTCAAGCGTCATGGGGCGGGCTCCGCCGCGTGCCCGTGCGCATGGGGGTGCGCGTGGCCGCCGTGGGGGTGCGCATGATCGTGCGGCCCCTGCGGATGGCCCGCCGCCGCCGGCGGCACCTCGCACACCGGCGCCCGTGCGTCGAAGGCCTCGGGCATCGCCCGCAGGCGCTCCAGGTTGGCCGGCGTCAGCACGCTGGCCGTCGGCCCCCAGCCGACCAGCTCGCGCGCCAGCATCAGGGTTTCGGGGAAGGCCTCGCGCACCTGGTGCAGGTCGTGCAGCACCGCCAGCACCGTCTTGCCCTGGCGCTGCCAGCCGCGCAGCAGCGCCAGCAAATCCTGCGTGGTGCGCTGATCGATGGCCGAAAAGGGCTCATCCAGCAGCAAAATGGGCGCATCCTGCAGCATCAGGCGCGCAAACAGCGTGCGCTGCAACTGCCCGCCCGACAGCGTGTCGATCGGCTGGCGCGCGTAGCCTTCCAGCCCCACGGCCGCCAGCGCGGCGCGCACCCGCTCGCGCTGGGCGCGCGAAAAGCCGCCAAAGGCGCCCGTCTCGTGCCACAGTCCCAGCGCGGCGAATTCGCCCACGCGGATCGGAAAGCCGCGCTCCAGCGAGGCCTGCTGCGGCAGATAGGCCACGCGCTGGCCCGCCAGCCCCTCGATGCGCCCACCCAGCGGCGACAGCAACCCGGCCAGCGCCTTCACCAGCGTGGACTTGCCGGCGCCATTGGGCCCCACCACCGCCAGCAGCGCGCCGGGGGGGATCACGCCCGAGACGTGGTGCACCGCCGGATGGCCGTCGTAGCCCAGCGTCAGGTCGTGCAGGGTAATGGGCTGGGGCAGGGCCGTCATCCGCCCCCGCCTTGCAGCGCCCAGCGCCACAGCAGCACCAGCACCGCACTGATGGCCCCGGCCACCGCCAGGCGCCACAGCGCCCCGCGCAGCAGCAGCGGCGGGCGTGGGGCAAGCGGGGGTGGCGGGGTCATGCGGCGGTGAATCCGAAAAAAGCAGGCGAATGCGCAGGCGCCTAAAATGCAACTGACTTGCATCAAGCCGCCCAGCGCGCGATCATATCGCAAGTCAGTTGCGTTATTGCCCGCCATGCCCGAGTTCGACCCCGCCGCCCTCAGCCAACGCCTGCACCAGGCCGGCCTGCGCAGCACGCGCGCGGTGCTGGGCGTGGCCGCCTTGTTCGAGGCGTCGGCGCCCCACTGGCTGCCCTCCCACGCCGAGGTGGCCGAACGGCTGGCGCAGGCGGGCGAGCCGGTGAACCCGGTCACCCTGTACCGCCTGCTGGATAGGCTGGTGGCCGCCGGCCTGCTGGCGCGCCACACGGCGCCGGGCGAGCGCGTGTGGCGCTTTCAGTGGCTGGGCCTGGCCGCCCCGCCGCCGGCCGCTGCCGTGCCGCACTTCGAGTGCGACGCCTGCCACGCGCAGTTTCCCCTGCAGGCCGCCGACGCCCCCACCCAGGCCGTGGCCGACGCCCTGCGCCGCACGCTGGCCGAGCACGGCCACCAGGCCGCCCGCGTCGATCTGGCCGTGCACGGCACCTGCGCCGGTTGCCGCGCGGACGAATCCGGCGCCGTTCACTCCTGATTCAATAGCTGCTCTGACGCGTCGGGCGGGCCATGCAGCCCAATAGGACGTTCGCCGGAATCGCCCGCAGCGGTTCCGGCCTGCGAATGAGCCGACCCGCGCGCCGGGCGGTGCTCATCCAGGAGGTAGGTCGGAACCCCGCAAGGGATTCCGACAACCCGCCTCACGCGTTCAGTCGTACGGCACGTCAATGGCGTCACCAGCGGCCCAGTCCAACGGGTAGTGGCCTCGCCGCACGTGTGCCAGAAAGCTCGAATGGGGCCAGTCGGCGGGCGTTCGGCTCCATCCGTGCTTCACGGGGTTGTGGTGGATGTAATCCATGTGCCGGTTGAGATCGGCCTCATCGCGAATCTGATGCTCCCAGAAACGGCGCTGCCAGATGCCTCGCTCGCCCTTGCTCAGGCGAACGGCGGAGCGATGTTCTTCAGGCGGCAAGGCACGCGAGAAATCGGTTTTGATGCGCCGCCAGCGGGTAGAAAAATCGGCATCGTCCATCGGCAGGCGCCAGAGCCAGTGCATGTGTTCAGGCAACACCACCCAAGCCAGTACCTGGAACGGTCGGCGCGCCTTTTCCGCGCCCACGCATTGCCGCAGCAGGTCGATCCGGCGCACCAGCAGATCGTTGCCGTGTCGATGCAGCAGGTTGACGGTGAAGAACCAGGTGGCGCCTGGTGTCTTGGCGCGGATGTAGCGGGGCATGGTGGCGGGTGGGCGACGAGACGGGCGTCGGAATCGCCTGCGGCGGTTCCGACCTACGAGTGAGCCGACCCGCGCGCCGGGCGGTGCTCATCCAGCCAGCGCGCCTCCAGCCCCTCGCCGTTCAGCCGCGCCAGCAGCTCGCGCACATGCTCGGCGTCGCGCGTTTGCAGCACCAGCTCGATCTCGACGTTCTGCGCCGCCAGCAGGGTGAAGGCGCGCTGGTGGTGGATCTCCTGCACGTTGGCGCCGCACTCGGCCACCAGTGCGGTGATGCGCGCCAGCGAGCCGGGCACGTCGCGCGTGTTCACCACCACCCGCGCCAGCCGGCCCGAGCGCACCAGGCCGCGGCCGATGATGGCCGCCAGCAGCAGCGGGTCGATGTTGCCGCCCGACAGCACCAGCCCGGCGCGGCAGCCCTGGAACAGCGCCGGATGGCGCAGCAGCGCCGCCAGCGCGGCGGCGCCGGCGCCTTCGGCCAGGGTTTTCTCGATCTCCAGCAGCAACACGATGGCCTGCTCGATGTCGCCTTCGTCCACCAGCAGCAGCTCATCCACGTGCCGGCGGATCAGCGGCAGGCAGGCCGCACCCGGCTGGCTGACGGCGATGCCCTCGGCGATGGTGCTGTGCCCTTGCGCGTGCGCGCTGCCGGTGACGGCGTTCACCGCGCCCGGAAAGCGCGCCGTCTGCACGCCCACCACGCGCAGGCCGGGCTTGAGCGCCTTGGCCGCCGTGGCCACGCCGCCGATCAGCCCGCCGCCGCCGATGGGCACCACCAGCGTGTCCAGGCCGGGCTGCGCGGCCAGCATCTCCAGCGCCAGCGTGCCCTGGCCGGCCATGATGGCGGGGTCGTCGTAGGGGTGGACGAAGGTAAGCCCTTGCTCACGCGCCAGCGCTTGCGCATGTTCGCGCGCAGCGTCCAGCGTGTCGCCGTGCAGGATCACCTCGGCGCCGAAACCGCGGGTGCGCGCCACCTTCACGCCGGGGGTAAAGCGCGGCATCACGATCACCGCCCGGATGCCCAGCCGCTCGGCATGAAAGGCCACGCCCTGCGCGTGGTTGCCCGCGCTCATGGCGATCACGCCGCGCGCGCGCTCGTCGGCGCCCAGCTGCGCCAGCTTGTTGCAGGCGCCGCGCTCCTTGAACGAGGCGGTGAACTGCAGGTTCTCCATCTTCAGGAACACCTGCGCCCCCGTCACCTGCGACAGCGTGCGCGATTCGACGCAAGGCGTGTCGAGCACCTGGCCGTGCAGGCGGGCGGCGGCTTGCTGGATGTCGGTGAGTTGCAGCATCGGGCGATTGTGAAGGGCTTGGCGGCCGAACCGCCCAACAGCCGGACGCGAAGGGCGCCAAGGTTTCGCGAAAGTCGCGAAAAACACCCTTGGAGTGCGCCTTAATTGATAGCATTCAGCGATTGCCTGGCAACCCCCAGAGGGGAGCTTCAGCCTCAATCTTCTTTCGCGATCTTCGCGCGGCTTTCGCGCCCTTCGCGTCCGGCTGTTGGTGCGTGATTGGCCGCGCGCGCCTCAAGTTGCTGCCGCCGGCAAGCCGAACACCCGGTCGAACACCCAGGTGAAGACGAAGGTGTAGACCAGAAAGAACAGCAGCAGCCCCAGGTCCATCAGCAGCGCGTGCCACAGGCTCACGCCCAGCCACCACGCGATGAAGGGCACCAGCCACAGCAGCAGGCCGCCTTCGAAGCCGATGGCGTGCGCCACGCGCCGCGCCGGGCTGCGTCCGCGCGTGGCCTGGCGCAGTTCCCAGCGCTCGAAGAAGTAGTTGAACACCAGGTTCCACAGCACGGCGATGAGCGAGCTGCCCACCGCCAGCCCGCCCGAGCTGCCCCAGCCGTGCTCGGTGAGCAGGCCCAGCGCCAGCGTGACCACGCCGATGGCGATCAGCTCGTACAGCGCCACGTACAGCACGCGCCGCCGCGCGCCTTGCAAAGAAAACCACCAGGGAGCGCGCGCGGAAGCCATGCGGCGACTTTAAGGGCTGCCGCCCGCCGCGGCGCCCGCAGTGGGTTGGGGCGCGTGGCCGTTAAGCTCGGCGCCCATGTCGCCCGCCCTGTCCCGCCGCCAGCTCGTCGGCCTCGTCGTGCTCACGCTGATGTGGGGGCTGAACTGGCCGGTGATGAAGCTGTCGCTGCGCGAGATCGGGCCGCTGCACTTTCGCGCGCTGACGATGGCGCTGGGCACGGTGGGGCTGGCGCTGTTCTTCCGCGCGCGCGGGCTGCGCCTGCTGCCGCACGGCGCCGGCGAGTGGCGCCACGTGCTGGTGCTGGGCCTGCCCAACATGCTGGGCTGGCACGGGCTGTCGATCATCGGGGTGACGCAGTTGCCGGCCGGGCGCGCGGCCATCCTGGGCTTCACCATGCCGGTGTGGACGGTGCTGCTGGGCGTGCTGTTCTACGGCCAGCGGCTGACCGGCCGGCTGCTGCTGGCGGTGGCGGCGGTGCTGGCCGGCATCACCCTGCTGCTGTGGGACGAACTGGCGCAACTGGCCGGGCAGCCGGCCGGCATCGTGTGGATGCAGGGCGCGGCGTTCGCCTGGGCGCTGGGCACCATCTGGATGCAGCGCGCGCGGCTGACGCTGCCGCCCGAGGCGCTGGTGGTGTGGATGATGGTCTGGTCGGCCGCCGTCATCGCCGTGCTGGCGGCGCTGCTGGAGCCGCCGCAGGCCTGGCACTTCAGCCCCGGCGTGTGGGTGAGCCTGGTGTGGGCGGTGCTGATCAACTACGGCGCGGCGCAGGTGATCTGGTTCGGCCTGGCGCGGGCGCTGCCGCCGGCCACCAGCGCCATGAGCGTGATGGCGGTGCCGCTGATCGGCACGCTGAGCGCGCCCCTGATCGTGGGCGAATGGCCGCGCTGGCAGGACCTGGCGGCCATGGCCTGCGTGGTGGTGGCGATCGGCGCGGTGCTGCTGCCAAAACGATGACAACCCCCTGTGCCGCTATTGCGGCTTCCCCCTTGCTGCTGCGCGAAGGGGGACGACGCCAGTGCCCGGCGCAGGTCCGGCCACGGCGTCTGCTTGATAAGGCGTACCGCTGAAACCTGCCCGAAGACCCGATAGGGAGTCTTCAGGCACTTTCATTCACGCCGCTGCTTGGTAGAACCCCGCCGGCTTGACGCCGCGCGGCGCCAGCGGCCCCACGGCTTGGGCGATGGCGCCGATGTGGTCCGGCGTGGTGCCGCAGCAGCCGCCGACGATGTTGACCAGGCCCTCGGCGGCGAACTCGTGCACCAGGCGGCTGGTGACTTCGGGCGTTTCGTCGAAGCCGGTCTCGCTCATCGGGTTCGGCAGGCCGGCGTTGGGGTAGCAGCTGATGAAGGTGTCGGGCGCGACGCGGTTCAGCTCCTGGATGTAGGGGCGCATCAGCGTGGCGCCCAGGGCGCAGTTCAGGCCGATCGACAGCGGCTCGGCATGGCGCACGCTGTACCAGAAGGCGGTGACGGTCTGGCCGCTCAGCACGCGGCCCGAGGCGTCGGTGACGGTGCCGCTGATCATGATCGGCAGGCGCTCGCCGCTGGCCTCGAAGAACTCGTCGATGGCGAACAGCGCGGCCTTGGCGTTCAGCGTGTCGAAGATGGTCTCGACCAGCAGCACGTCGGCGCCGCCTTCCACCAGGGCCTCGACCTGCTCGTAATAGGCGGCGCGCAGCGCCTCGAAATCGACGTTGCGCGCGCCGGGGTCGTTGACGTCGGGGCTGATGCTGGCCGTCTTGGGCGTCGGGCCGAGCGCGCCGGCGACGAAGCGCGGGTGCTCGGGCGTCGAATACTTGTCGCAGGCGGCGCGCGCCAGTTTCGCCGATTCGAGGTTCATCTCGCGCGCCAGGTGCGCCATGTCGTAGTCGGCCTGGGCGATGCTGGTGGCGCCGAAGGTGTTGGTCTCGATCAGGTCGGCGCCGGCGGCCAGGTACTGCTCGTGGATGGCGCTGATGACGTCGGGGCGGGGGAGCGACAGCAGCTCGTTGTTGCCCTTCACGTCCTTGGGAAAGTCCTTGAAGCGCTCGAACATCGACGGGTCGCCGGGGTGGCCGGCGCCGCGGTACTGCTCCTCGGTCAGCTTGAAGCGCTGGATCATGGTGCCCATGGCGCCGTCGAGGATGACGAGGCGTTGCTTCAGGATCTCGGGCAGCGCGGCGGCGCGGGTGTAGGCCATGGGTTTCATGCGGGCGATTCTAGGCAGCGCGGCATGGCGCCCGCCGCATTGGGGACAATCCGAGGTTTTGCATCCACGCACCGTGCCCGCGCCTACCGTTTCTTCCGACCCCACGGCCATCCTGAACGAGGTCTTCGGCTACCCCGCCTTTCGCGGGCAGCAGCAGGCCATCGTGCGCCACGTCACGGCCGGCGGCGACGCGCTGGTGCTGATGCCCACCGGCGGCGGCAAGAGCCTGTGCTATCAGATCCCGGCCATCGCGCGGCAACGCGCCGGGCAGGGGGTGACGCTGGTGATCTCGCCGCTGATCGCGCTGATGCACGACCAGGTCGGCGCGCTGCGCGAGGCCGGCGTGGCGGCGGCCTTTCTCAACTCCACGCTGGACTGGGAGCAGACCGAGGACATCGAGCGGCGCCTGCTGGCCGGGCAGTTGACGCTGCTGTACGCCGCGCCCGAGCGTGTCGGCACGCCGCGCTTTCTGGGCCTGCTGGACACGCTGCACGCGCATGGGCAGTTGAGCCTGTTCGCCATCGACGAGGCGCACTGCGTCAGCCAGTGGGGGCACGACTTCCGGCCCGAATACCGCCAGCTCACGGTGCTGCACGAGCGCTGGCCCAGCGTGCCGCGCATCGCGCTCACCGCCACGGCCGACGACATCACCCGCGCCGACATCGTCGAGCGCCTGCAACTGCAGCAGGCCGAGCCCTTCGTCAGCAGCTTCGACCGACCGAACATCCGTTACACCATCGTCGAGAAGAAGGACGCCACGCGCCAGTTGCTGGCCTTCATCGAGCGCGAGCACGAGGGGGAGGCTGGCATCGTCTACTGCCAGAGCCGCAAGCGCTGCGAGGAGTTGGCGGCCACGCTGCGCGGGCAGGGCATCGACGCGCTGCCCTACCACGCCGGCCTGCCGGCCGAGGAGCGGCAGCGCAACCAGGACCGCTTTCTGCGCGAGGACGGCATCGTCATGTGCGCCACCATCGCCTTCGGCATGGGCATCGACAAGCCCGACGTGCGCTTCGTCGCCCATGTCGACATGCCCAAGAACATCGAGGGCTACTGCCAGGAGCCCGGCCGCGCCGGCCGCGACGGCGAACCCGCCGACGCCTGGATGGCCTACGGCCTGCAGGACGTGGTGAACCAGCGCCGCATGATCGACGAAAGCCCGGCCGAGGAGGCATTCAAGCAGGTCATGCGCGCCAAGCTGGACGCCCTGCTGGCCCTGGCCGAAGCCACCGACTGCCGCCGCGCGCGCCTGCTGGGCTACTTTGGCGAGCGCATGGGTGCTATCGATTCAGAAGCTGCCGGCGCTCATTCGACAGGCGCTGAGGGCCCATCCGATTCAAAACCCCGCTACACCGCCACGTTCTGCGGCAACTGCGACAACTGCCTGCACCCGCCCGAGGTCTGGGACGCCACCGACTGCGCGCGCAAGCTGCTGTCCACCATCTACCGCGTGCAGCAGATGAGCGGTCTGTCCTTCGGCGCCGGCCACATCATGGACATCGTGCGCGGCAAGACCACCGACAAGGTGGCGCAGCACGGGCACGAGCGCGTGTCCACCTTCGGCATCGGCGCCGAGTTCAGCGAGCCGCAACTGCGCGGCGTGCTGCGCCAGCTGATCGCCGTCGGCGCGCTGCAGGTCGATGCGCAGGCCTACAACACGCTCAAGCTGCTGCCCGCCGCGCGCCCCGTCCTGCGTGGCGTGCAGCCGGTGCG
>JAEXBL010000263.1 GCA_023394015.1 Pseudomonadota bacterium
TGTTCGGGCTGTACAACGTCTTCATCAAGCTGTCGTCCGACGTCATCAACCCCATCCTGGGTGCGGTGGTGCTGCAGTTCGTGGCTGCGTTCCTGGGCCTGGGCCTGCTGCTGGCCACGCAGATGCAGTCTTCGGCCGGGCAACTGCTGTGGTCCTGGCGCGGGCTGCTGCTGGCCACGCTGGCGGGCGTGGCCATCGGGCTGGTGGAGATCCTGTCCTTCTACATCTACGGCCGCGGCATCGACGTGGCGGTGGGCAACCCGCTCATCATCGGCGGCTCGCTGGTGGTGACCACCGGCATCGGCGTGCTGTGGCTGCGCGAGGCGGTCAGCCCCACCCAGGGCCTGGCGATTGCGCTGATCGCCGGCGGCGTGCTGCTGCTGGCCTGGAGCGCGGGACGCGGCTGACCGCCGCCCGCCGCGGCGGCACGGGCTGGCGCAGGCCACAAAAAAGCCCGCTCGGGCGGGCTCTCGGCGGGGGCTGGGAAGCAGCCTTTACTTGCCTTCGGCGGCGCTGGCCTCCTGGCGAAGAATGGCGTACAGCTCGTCCTTCATGGCCAGCTTTTCCTTTTTCAGCGTTTCGATCTCGGTGTGGATGCCGCCTGCGTCCATGTCTTCCATGGACTTGATGCGGTGGTCCAGTTCGTTGTGCTTTTCAAACAGGTTCAGGAACCGGGCGTTGGTGCCCTCGCCCTTCAGGCGCGTGATCAGATCGCGGTATTCAGGAAACATCGTTTCTCCTTTCTGGTGCGGTAAATGATAAGCCAGCGCGCGGCGCGGGCCGTGCGCTTTCAGGGCAACCCGGCGTCGGCCTGCGGCATGGTTTCGGGTTTATGAATACGGTGTGAATGCGGCGTGAACCGGCGCCGTCAGGCGCCCTGCGCCACGCAGTCGGCGAAGTAGCGCACGTGGCCACGCTCGTCCTCCACCTCGACCAGGCCGTGGATGTCGGTCTCGAAGCCCGGGCATTCGACGGCGAAGTCGCGCGCGAACTTCAGGTAGTCCACGATCTTCTTGTTGAACACCTCGCCCGGAATCAGCAGCGGAATGCCCGGCGGGTACGGTGTGATCAGCGCGGTGGTGATGCGCCCTTCCAGCTGGTCGATCTCCACCCGCTCCACCTGGCGGCGCGCGATGCAGGCGTAGGCGTCGGCCGGCTTCATGGCCGGCGTCAGCTCGCTCAGGTACATGTCGGTGGTCAGGCGCGCGATGTCGTGCTTGGCGTACAGCGCGTGCACGTGCTGGCACAGATCGCGCAGGCCCATGCGCTCGTAGCGGCGGTGCTGGGCGCAGAACTCCGGCATGATGCGCCACATCGGCTGGTTGCGGTCGTAGTCGTCCTTGAACTGCTGCAGCGCCGTCACCAGCGTGTTCCAGCGGCCCTTGGTGATGCCAATGGTGAACATGATGAAGAAGCTGTAGAGGCCGGTCTTCTCGACTACCACGCCGTGCTCGGCCAGGAACTTGGTGACGATGCCGGCCGGGATGCCGGTCTTGTCGAACTTGCCGTCCAGGTTGAGGCAGGGGGTGACGATGGTGGCCTTGATCGGGTCCAGCATGTTGAAGCCCGGTGCCAGCTTGCCGAAGCCGTGCCAGTTGCTGGCCTTGCCGCGGCCCTTGATGATCCAGTCGTCGGCGCGGCCCACGCCCTCCTCGGCGATCTTGTCCGGGCCCCAGCCCTTGAACCACCAGTCGCCGCGGCCGAAGTCGGCCTCCACCTTGCGCATGGCGCGGCGAAAGTCCAGCGCCTCGGCAATGCTTTCTTCCACCATGGCGGTGCCGCCGGGCGGCTCCATCATGGCGGCGGCCACGTCGCAGCTGGCGATGATGCTGTACTGCGGGCTGGTCGAGGTGTGCATCAGGTACGCCTCGTTGAACAGGTAGCGGTCCAGCTTGACGGTCTGCGAGTCCTGCACCAGCACATGGCTGGCCTGGCTGATGCCGGCCAGCAGCTTGTGGATGGACTGGGTGGAATACACCACGCTCTGCCGGGGCCGCGCCCGCTTCTTGCCCATGGCGTGGTAGCTGCCGTAATAGGGGTGGAAGGCGGCGTGCGGCAGCCAGGCCTCGTCGAAGTGCAGGTTGTCCACGTAGCCATCGAGCATGGTCTTGATGGCCTCGGTGTCGTAGAGCACGCCGTCGTAGGTGGACTGCGTCAGCGTCAGGATGCGCGGCTTCACCTTGTCGGCGTCCACGCCCTTGAGCAGCGGGTTGGCGCGGATCTTGGCCTTGATGGTCTCGGGCTCGAACTCCGACTTGGGGATCGGCCCGATGATGCCGTAGTGGTTGCGCGTGGGCTTCAGAAACACGGGGATGGCCCCGGTCATGATGATGGCGTGCAGGTTGCTCTTGTGGCAGTTGCGGTCGACCACCACCACGTCGCCCGGCGCCACCGTGTGGTGCCACACGATCTTGTTGCTGGTGCTGGTGCCGTTGGTGACGAAGAAGCAATGGTCGGCGTTGAAGATGCGCGCCGCGTTGCGCTCGCTCTCGCCGATGGCGCCGTTGTGGTCGAGCAACTGGCCCAGCTCCTCCACCGCGTTGCACACGTCGGCGCGCAGCATGTTCTCGCCGTAGAACTGGTGGTACATCTGGCCGATGGGGCTTTTCAGGAAGGCCACGCCGCCCGAGTGGCCCGGGCAGTGCCACGAGTAGGAGCCGTCCTCGGCATAGTCCAGCAGCGCCTTGAAGAACGGCGGCTGGATGCCCTCCAGGTAGCTGCGCGCCTCGCGCACGATGTGCTTGGCCACGAACTCCGGCGTGTCCTCGAACATGTGGATGAAGCCGTGCAGTTCGCGCAGCACGTCGTTGGGCAGGTGCTGGCTGGTCTTGGTCTCGCCGTGCAAGTAGATCGGCACGTCCTCGTTCTTGCGCCGCACCTCGGCGATGAAGCTGCGCAGATCCAGCACCGCCGGCGCGGTCTCCGGGTCGGCGCCCAGTTCCTCGTCGTCGATCGACAGGATGAAGGCGCTGGCACGGCTTTGCTGCTGCGCGAACTGGCTCAGGTCGCCATAGCTGGTGGCGCCCAGCACCTCGAAGCCCTCGGCCTCGATGGCCTCGGCCAGCGCACGGATGCCGAAGCCCGAGGTGTTATCGGCGCGGTAGTCTTCGTCGATGATGACGATGGGAAAGCGGAATTTCATGGGGGCGGGCTCCAGCCGCGGCGCGGCAACGCAGCGGCGAAGTGTACGGAATTGGTGCGTCGGCGCGATGGCAGTGCCCCGATTGAATCAAAATACAAGGCAATCGTCTAAACAAGCAGCCAACAAGGAGTGCCGCGAGATGGCTTATTCGACCTGGTGGTGGATCATCACCGGCGTGCTGGTGGCGCTGGAGCTGTCCACCGGCACCTTCTACCTGCTGATGCTGGCCATCGGCGGCGTGGCCGGCGCGCTGGCCGCGCACGCGGGCACCTCGCTGGAGATGCAAATGGTGGTGGCCGCCCTCGTCGGCGGCGTGGCCGTGGTGGCCTGCTACCTGGTGCGCCGCCGCCGCCCGGGCGACCCGTCGCCGCGTTCGGAGCGCAGCGTGAACCTCGACGTCGGCGAAACCGTGCAGATCGACGGCTGGAGCGCCGACGGCACGGCCCAGATCCGCTACCGCGGCGCACCCTGGACGGTGATGCTGCGCCCCGGCGCCGAGCCGCGCCCCGGCCTGTACCGCGTGGCCGAACTGGTGGGCAGCCGCCTGCTGGTGGACCCGGTCTGACACACGCCTGCCACCTCGGCCTGGCAGCATCCCGCACCCACACCAACCCTAAGGAAGCACTGCTTTGGAAATCGCACTCGTTCTACTCGTCATCGCCGTCATCTTCATCACCCGCGCGGTCAAGGTGGTGCCGCAGCAAAACGCCTGGGTGGTGGAGCGCCTGGGCAAGTACCACACCACGCTCTCGCCCGGCCTGAACTTTCTGGTGCCCTTCATCGACCGCGTGGCCTACAAGCACAGCCTGAAGGAAATCCCCCTCGACGTGCCCAGCCAGGTCTGCATCACGCGCGACAACACGCAACTGCAGGTGGACGGCATCCTGTACTTCCAGGTCACCGACCCCATGCGCGCCAGCTACGGCTCCAGCAACTACATCATGGCCATCTCGCAACTGGCGCAGACCACGCTGCGCAGCGTGATCGGCAAGCTGGAACTGGACAAGACTTTCGAGGAACGCGAGATGATCAACGCCAGCGTCGTCGAGGCCATCGCCGAGGCCGCGCTGAACTGGGGCGTGAAGGTGCTGCGCTACGAGATCAAGGACCTGACCCCGCCCAACGAAATCCTGCGCGCCATGCAGGCGCAGATCACCGCCGAGCGCGAAAAGCGCGCCGTCATCGCCACCTCCGAAGGCAAGCGGCAGGAGCAGATCAACCTGGCCGAAGGCATGAAGCAGGCCGCCATCGCCAAGTCCGAAGGCGAGAAGCAGGCCCAGATCAACAACGCCGAGGGCGAGGCCGCCGCCATCACCGCCGTGGCCGAGGCCAGCGCCAAGGCCATCGCCTACATCGCCCAGGCCATCGAGCGCCCCGGCGGCCAGCAGGCGGTGCAACTCAAGGTGGCCGAAAAAGCCGTCGAGGCCTACAGCCAACTCGCGGCCGAATCCACCACCACCCTGGTCGTGCCCAGCAACATGACCGAGGTCTCGGCCCTGATCACCTCTGCCATGAAGATGGTGCAGGCCGGCCAGCAAGGCACCGCGCCTGCCCAGCGGCTGTAATCCGCCTGTTTCTTGACGCGCCGCCGCTTTCCTATTGATAGCTGCCGGCGCAGGCCCGGCGGGCGCCAGCGGCACTTTTCCTACGTGAAAGCGCCCACAGCGAGCCAGCCAGCGGCCCTGATACAATGCGCGGTTCCACGGAGAGGTGGATGAGTGGTTTAAGTCGCACGCCTGGAAAGCGTGTGTGGGTTAATAGCCCACCGCGGGTTCGAATCCCGCCCTCTCCGCCAGGGATTCCCATCGACAAAGCGGCCTGCGGGCCGCGTTTGTTTTTTTAGCTGCCGGCGCCCATGGACCGGGCATCAACGGCTGTTTCGTGCTGAAAAACGCGGCGCGCGCCCTCAAGCCGCCAGCGCGTATTCGCCCTCACCCACCTGGCACACTTCGCCGGCCTCGATCAGGGCATCCAGGTGCATCTGGATGCTGCGCCGTTCGGCGGCTTCGACGAAGGGCAACTCGAAGCCCACCGGGTACAGCAGGCGCCGCTCGGCCAGGCGCTGGAGCGTGTGCGGGCCTTCGCGCAGGTAGCCCAGCAGGCGCTCGTCGCGCTCGTCGATCCTGGCGGCGAAGCGCTCCAGCGCCTGCAGGAAGGCCGCGCGCTCGGTGATGACGCCGCGGTGGTGCGAGGTGACCCATATGCGCGCGTCCAGTTCGCGCACGGCCTGCAGGCTGCGGCGGAACTGGCGCAGGTCGGACGTGGCGTCGCCGTAGTAGGGGCCGAAGCCGGTCAGGTCGATGTCGCCGATGAAGGCCAGGCCCTCGCTTTCGACGACCAGCGCCGAATGGCCGGCGGTGTGGCCCGGCAGGTGGTGGGCGCGCACGCGCACGCCGCCGCCCAGGTCCCACGTGGTGCCGTGGGTATAGGCGGTGGCGTCGGGGCGCGGCTGGTAGTCGAAGTCGCGCTCGATCATGGGGCGCATGGCGTCCAGCACCGCTGGCGGATAGCCGTAGTGGCGGGCCAGCCCCGCCCACGATTGCGCGGCGGCCAGATCGGCCTGGTGCACCTGCACGGCGGCCCGGCGCAGGCGGCCGATGGCGACCATGTGGTCCTCGTGCACATGGCCCAGGATGATGAGATCGACACCGTCCAGGTCCGGCCCGATGTGGCGCGCCACCTGCGGCGTGTCGAAGGCCACGCGGGTGTCGGCGCCCTGCACCACCACCTGATTGCCGTCGGGGTACTTGCCCGACTTGTCGCCGGCGTAGACCCGCACTGGGCCGAAGCTGAGACTTTGCATGCGCACTCCTTGTGCCGGGATGATGGCAGCTTGGCGCCCAGCCTGCAGTCGCCGGGCCGACAGCTGCGTTTTCGATAGCTGCTGGCGCTTTGTGGACAGGCGCTACAGACCGATGGGGCTTGAGCGCTTCAGCGCAGCGGCTGCAGCACCCAGTTGCCGTCCGCCTCCTGGCCGGGCACGGCGTGCAAATCGGGCGCGCCGGCGCTGAGCGCCCTGCCGGCCAGCGACCAGCGGTGGCGCAGCGCGAAGTCGAAGCCTTCGGCCGCCTGCCGGCAGCCGATGTCGCCGCGGCGAAAGTCGGGTGCGAAGTCGGCACACGGAATGCCCGGCGTGGCCGGCGACGCAGCCGTGGGCACGCCGGCATGGCCATTTTGCAACGGCAGGTAGAAGCCGCGCACCACGCCGTCCTCGCCACGCAGCACCAGCAGCTTCAGGCGCGCGGCGTCGGCCGGGCGCAGGCCGGCGGGCAGGTAGCGCGCATCGGCGGGCGCATCGGCCCACAGAAAGGTGCCGGGCAGCAGCCTGACCACGCGCACGCTGGGCGGCCCGTCGGGGCTGGCCGGCCCGCCGGCGTAGCGCCAGGCCAGCACCAGCGCGGCCAGGGCCGCGG
>JAEXBL010000321.1 GCA_023394015.1 Pseudomonadota bacterium
GCGATCGACTGCCCGATGGCGGCGCGCAGCCCGTCCGCGCTGAAATGCTCGGCGCTGATGGCCGGGCTGAGCACGTAGCGCCGCTGCAGCAGCAGCGCCTGGTCGCGCTCGCGGCTCTCGTCGTCGCCGTTGACCACGCCGGCAAACGCCTCGCTGCGCCGCAGCATGGCGGCCAGCGCGCGCGAGGCGTCGGCGCGCTCGGCGGCGCTGCCGCCGTCGATGCCGATCAGCACCATGCGCGACAGCGCGCCGTCGCGGATCTGGTCGATCAGCAGGCGCTGCTGCGGGTCGGGATTGCGCGGCAGAAAGGCCGACATGTCGGTGCTGTAGCGGGCGCCGGCCACCACGCCGACGCACAGCGCCACCAGCGCCGCCCACAGCGCCAGCACCGCCCAGCGGCGGCGCGGCGCTGCGGGGGCGGGTGGGTTGGTGTGGTCAATCACGCGGCTGGGATTCAGGCTGAACGGTCATCAGCGAGCGGTCGCCGTCGGCCTGGATGGTCTCGATCGAGCTGACCGCGCCGCGCTGGCCGTTGACCACGATCTGCGTGACCCAGCGCGCCAGGCGCTCGTCGCGCGGCGTCAGGATCAGCCGCCAGTCCTGTTCGGCCCCGGTCAGCCGCAGCGCGTAGTGCGCGTTCAGCAGCGCCTGGTTGCCGATCAGGGTGCCGCGGATGGCCTCGACCATGGCGCGCACTTCCGGGTATTGCTGCAGGCGCAGCTCGCGCCGGCGCTCGCCCTGCTCGACGATGACGCGCTCGCCCTCCACCCGCAGCCGTTCGGCCTGCGGCTGCAGCGTGTGCTTCTCGAGCCGGTCGGGCGGCTCGTAGGACAGCGTGCCCGAGCTGCGCACCGGCGCATCCAGCAGGGCCAGCTGCTTGGTCTCGACAAAGCGCGCGCGGCCGGCGGGGTGCTGGGCCAGCAGGGCCATCAGGGCCGGGATGTCCCAGGCCGGCGTGGCCCAGGCGGGCGAGGGCAGCAGCAGCGCGGCCGCGGCCAGGGCCCAGGCGGCCAGCAGGGCGCGGCGGCGCTCAAGTGGGCGGCACATGCCAGAAGTCATAAAAGTTGAACCAGTTCCAGGGGGTGGCGCGGCATTGCGCCTCCAGCAGTGCCACATAGCGCGCCTGGGCCGCTTCGATGGCGCGGCGCCGTTCTTCAACGGGCACGGTGGCGAAATCGACGACCGGCTCGAACACCAGCTGGTAACGGTTGGCGCCCAGGTAGGCGCCGGCCATGAACACCACCGGCGCGCCCAGCATGGCTGCCAGCCGGAACGGCCCCAGCGGAAACGGCGCCGGATCGCCCAGAAAGGGCAGGGCGCGCTGGCGCTCGGCGCCGAGGGTCCGGTCGGCCAGGATGCCGACGCAGCCGCCCTGCGCCAGGTGCTGCTGCACGCGGATCACCGAATCGGGCCGCCCCAGGGCGATCACGCTGTCGGTGAGCGCCGGGTTGATGGCCGCCAGCGCCGCCGTCACCATGCGCGCATTGTCGGGAAACATCAGCATGCGCGCGTCGATGCCGTGCTGGTCGCCCAGCACGCGCAGCGCCTCGAAGCTGCCGAAATGCCCGCCCACGAAGACGATGCCGCGCTGCTCGGCACGCAGGGCGGCCAGGTGCTCCTCGCCGCGCAGTTGCACGTCGAACAGTTCGAAGCGCCCGCGCAGCCAATAGACGCGGTCGTGCACTACCGAGGCGAAGCTGAGCACGTGGCGAAAGCCGTCGGCCACGCGCGCCGGGCGGCCCAGCACGCGGCGCAGGTAGTCCTTGCTGGCGCGCCGTGCCCGGGGCGCGAACAGCACGAAGTAGGCGGCGATGGGGTACAGCACGGCGCGGCTCAGGCGCCGGCCCAGGGTGAGCGAGAGCCACACCATCAGCCGCAGCACGGGCATGGAGCTGCGCTCCGGCTCGCGGGCCCAGTCGCCGGCCGGGGTGGGGCGCGGGGCGCTCATGCCGGCCGTCCTCGGTACGGGTAGGGCGCCCGCAGCGCCTGCAACCCATGACGAATGACCGCGCTCTGGCGAGCGCATGACGAATGACCAAGGGGTTCGGCCCGCGCGGCGCCTGGGTCGTGGGTCATGGCGCGTCGGCGCTGGTCATCGAGCGCAGCGGCGTCATGGGTCATCTCGCCACCAGGGTGCCCGAGGCGACCACGGCGGGCGTGGGCGCGCCATCGCGCGCCACCACGAAGCGCAGCGCGCCGGGCTGCCGCTGGGCATGCAGGCGCAAGGCATCGCCGGGGCGCACGGCCAGCGGAAAGCGGGTGTCCTTCACCGCCGTCACGGTGGCGCCGGCCCAGGCCTCGAGCCGCTCGATGGCGTGGTCGAGCAGCAGCGCGCCGGGCACCACCGGATGGCCCGGGAAGTGGCCCGGCAGGGCCGGGTGCGCCGACGGGTACGACCATTGGTCCACACACGGCCACGCCGGCCAGTCGGTCGGCCTGTTCATGCGCGGCCTTCGTCGGCGCGGGCCCGGCGCGCCGCGTGGTAGGCCGCCAGCAGGTCCGCGCGCACCAGCTTGCTGGCGGCGTTGCGCGGCAGGGCGTCCACCAGCAGCAGCGGGCGCGGCAGAAAGACGGCGTCCATGCGGCGGCGCAGGGCGGCCAGCAGGCTGGGGGCGTCCAGCGTGGGCGCCACCACCAGCGCCGCCAGGCGCTGCACGCTGGCGGTGGCATCGGCGTCGCCCTCGTCCAGCTGCAGAAAGGCACCGTCCTGCACGCCCGGGATGGCGGTCAGCTGCGCGTTCAGGTGCGCCAGCGAGGTGCGCTTGCCGGCGATGTTGACCATGTCGGCATGGCGGCCGATGAGGTGGAAGCGGTCGCTGCCGACCTGCTCGATGGCGTCGGCCAGGGTCACGCGGCCTTCCACGTGCCCGCTGTGGACCACGGCGCCATGCGCCTCCTGCACCATGCGCACGCCCGGCAGCAGCTGCCAGGCGGGGTCTTCCAGCGGGTGACGGCTGGCCACCTGGCCGCTTTCGGTGCAGCCGTAGATTTCCATCAGGGGCGCGGCCAGCGCCGCCTCGGCGCGGCGCGCCAGCGTGGTGGGCAGCGGCGCCGTGGCGCTGAGCACCAGATCGCACGCGGGCACGGGCGTGCCGGCGTCCAGCAGCTTGGCCAGGTGGAACGGCGTGGTCACCAGCAGGCGCGGGCGCGGCACCTGCGCCAGCGCGGCGCAGATGTCGGACGGGAAGAAGGGCTTGCCGTGCCACAGGCTGGCCCCGCCGTGCAGCGCCATCAGCACGCTGGACTCGAAGCCGTACATGTGCTGCGGCGGCACCGTGGCCACGATGGCCATGCCGCGCGCGCCCAGCCGCCGGGCTTCGGCGGCGCCGTTCAGGCACAGCCGGCCCCAGCGCTTGGCGTGGGCGGTCGGCTCGCCGGTGGAGCCCGAGGTGAACACGATGGCCACCACCTGCTCGTCGTCGATCAGCGGCGCCGCGGCCGTGGCGCCGGCTGGCGCGGCACCCGACGTGAGTTGCAGCGCGGGCAGGCCGTCGATCACGTCGCGCCCGTCGTGCAGGCCCATCAGGCCGGGATGGCGCTGCCGCAGTTGCGCCACCGTGTGCGGGGCGAAGTTGGACGGCATCAGCGTCACGCAGCCGGCCACGGCCGCGGCGCCCAGGCCGACCATGAACAGGTAACGGTCCTGGCAGGTGTTCAGCACCGGCGTGCCGGCCGGCAGGCGCGCGGCCCAGGCCAGCACCTCGGCATGAAAGCGGCCCGCCGTGATCGGGCCATCGGCGGCATGCGCGATGGGGGTGGCGAGGTCGTGGTCGCTCAGGGCGGTGGGCATGCGGACAGGACAGGGCGCGCCAATGCGGCGCGCAGGGCGCCGGCGGCGCTCAGGCGGTGCGGTGGGCGGCGATGTGGGCCGTCAGGGCGCGCAGCGAGGCGTAAATGGAGGCGTTGTTCTCGTCGTCGGCGCGCAGCTGAAAGCCATACTGCTTGGACACCGCCAGCGCGACTTCGAGGATGTCGATGGAATCCAGCCCCAGCCCCTCGCCGTACAGCGGGGCATCGGGGTCGATCTCGGCCGGGGCCATCTCCAGGTTCAGGGCGGTGACGACCAGCTGGGCCACCTCCGGAAGCAGGGCGGAAACGGTGTCGGCGGGCGGGGTGGTGCTCATGGAAAAACGGGAGTGACAGAATGCGTCGATTATCTTGCAAACCCAGAACGGGCAGCGTGGACGACGCTGCGGAGCCCATCGGGCGGGCGCCGCAGGCCGGGAAACATGCTTGCACGCACGGCCAGACACGGCCCCGCGCAAAGCCTGGCCGGCCTGGCGCGCGGGCCCCGCGTAGGTGCTTGTCAGCACGGCGGTTTCCATGCTAGACTCCCTGCGATTGCCGACGACCAAATGGGCGGCTTCAAACCCGCCCATTTTTTTTGGCCCGCCGCCTGGCACAGGCGGCGGCAAGGGCAGTGAACGGCGCCGCGCGAGTGGCACCGCAAACGGCCTCATCAGGCAGCACAGCGAAGCAACCAGGACATCAGTGACCCTGCAGCAGACGACAGACGACACCGTGCGAGGCCTCGGCTTCGAGCTGGTGGAACTCGAGCGTTCCGCCGGTGGTCTGCTGCGCGTCACCATCGACTTTCCCTGGGCGCCGGGCGATCCGGTGGACCGCATGATCACCCTGGACGACTGCGAGCGCGTTACGCGCCAGCTGCAGTACGTGCTGGAAGTCGAGGGCGTCGATTACGCGCGCCTGGAGGTGTCCTCGCCCGGCATCGACCGTCCGCTGCGCCACGCGCTGGACTTCGAGCGCTTCGAGGGCGAGTTGGTGGACGTGACGCTGAAGGCGCCCATCGGCCAGGCCGCGGCCGGCGTGGTGCACGCCAACCGCAAGAAGTTTCGCGGCACCCTGCACAAGGCCGAGGGCGACCAGTGGCAACTCGTCTGGCGCGACGAGCCGGCCACCAAGCCGGGCCAGCGCGTCAGCGCCAAGCGCGCGCCGGCGCCCGAGCAGGCGCTGGGCTTCACGCTGGACGAACTGCAGTCGGCCAGGCTGGCGCCGGTGGTCGACTTCAAGGGCCGCAAACCGGCGCCCGCCGGGGCCAAGGATTGACGAACGACAAGGAAAGCGCAGCAGGCGCTTTCGTTTTTAGAGCATTGAAACGGGTAGAGAAAACATGAATCGCGAACTGTTGATGCTGGTCGAAGCGATTTCTCGCGAGAAGAACGTCGAGCGCGACGTGGTGTTCGGCGCCGTCGAGGCGGCGCTGGCGCAGGCCGCCAAGAAGCTGTACGAGGGTGAGGTCGATCTGCGCGTGGCCATCGACCGCGACACCGGCGAGTACGAGACCTTCCGCCGCTGGCACGTGGTGCCCGACGAGGCCGGTCTGCAACTGCCCGACCAGGAAATCCTGCTGTTCGAGGCCAAGGAGCGGATTCCCGACATCGAGGTCGACGAATACATCGAGGAGTCGGTCGAATCGGGGCCCAGCGGCCGCATCGGCGCCATGGCCGCCAAGCAGGTGATCCTGCAGAAGATCCGCGACGCCGAGCGCGAGATGCTGCTCAACGACTTCATGAGCCGCGGCGAGAAGATCTTCACCGGTACCGTCAAGCGCATGGACAAG
>JAEXBL010000325.1 GCA_023394015.1 Pseudomonadota bacterium
CGCTCACCCTGCCGTCGATGCGGTCGCCCTCGATGCGGCCTTCAAAGCGCCGCAGCCGGCCATCAGCGTCGGTGAACGCAAAGCGCAGGCGGTCGCCGCTCACGCGCGCGTCGCGCAGCGACGTTTCGGCGCTGCCCAGCTGCACCCGGCCTTGAGGAAACTGGAACACCTGGCGCGTCACAGTCATCGGCACGCTGACCGCCTGGCCCCCGCGCGGGTAGCGCAGCCGCCAGCGCCCACCCACATTGGCTGGCACCAGCCACAGGTAGGCCGTGGCACCGCCCGCGCGCGAATGCTCGTCGGGCTGCCAGGTGCCCATGCCGAAGGCGTGGCTCACCAGGCGCGTGCCGGGCTGGAGCGCCAGCAGCGCCGGGCGCAGCTTCAGGTTCAGCTCGGGCAGCAGGTACAGGGTGAGCACGGTGGCGCGCGACAGGTCGGCCGCGAAGATATCGCCCTGCACGAAGCGGGCCCGCCCGGCCACGCCGGCGGCGCGGGCGCGGCGCCGAGCGTGGGCCACCAGCTCGGGATTGAACTCGATGCCCAGCCCGGTGGCGCCGAACTGCCGGGCGGCGGCAATGACGATCCGGCCATCGCCCGCGCCCAGGTCGATCACGTGGTCGTTCCTGGTCACGCCGCCGAGCTGCAGCATGCGCGTGACCAGCGCATCCGGCGTGGGCAGCCACACCACGTCCTTGCCGGCCTGAAAGGACTCGGGAGCGTAGGCGCTGTCGGCGCCGCTGCCCGATCCTGCCCGCCCCAGGGCCCCCACGGGCATGGCCGCGCCCAGCCGCGCGGCCGCCCGCAGCTGGCGGCGCCCGGTGTCGATCATGCGGACCGGCGCCTGACGAATGACTGCGCTCTGACGAGCGCATGACAAAGGACAAAACCTATCGGCCCACACGGCGCCTTTGTCATTGGTCATGGCGCGCCAGCGCCGGTCATCGAGCGCAACGAAGCCATGCCTCGTTTCAGTCCACGGTGTCGATGGCCGGGCCTTCGCCCTGGCGGGTGGCGGTGAAGCGCGCGGTGGTCTTGCCGTCGCTCACCTGGCCCTCGATCTTGCCGCCCTTGACCTGGCCCTCGAAGCTGCGCAGCACGCCGTCGGTGCCGGTGAAGGCAAAGCGCACGCGATCGCCCATCACCCGCGCGTCGCGCAGCGAGGTCTCGGCCTCGCCCAGTTGCACCACGCCTTCGGGGAACTGGAAGCGCTGGCGCTCGACGTGCAGGGCCTGGCTGAGGCTGCGCTTGCCGACCGGGTAGCGCAGTTGCCACTGGCCGCTGACGTTGGCCGGCACCAGCCACAGGTAGGCGCTGGCGCCGTCGGCGCGCGAGGTCTCGTCGGGCTCCCAGCCGCCCATGGTGAAGGCGTGCGTGACCAGGCGCGTGCCGGGCTTGAGCCGCATCAGCGTCGGCCGCAGCGTGAGGTTGAGCTGCGGCAGCAGGTACATGGTGATGACGTCGGCCTGGGAGAAGTCGGAGTCGAAGATGTCGGCCTTCTCGAAGCGGGCGCGGTCGGGCACGCCGGCGGCCTGGGCGCGGCGCTGGGCATGGGCCACCATGTCGGGGTTGTATTCGATGCCGTGGCCGCGCGCGCCGAACTCCTTGGCGGCGGCGATGACGATCTTGCCGTCGCCGGCACCCAGGTCGATCACATAGTCGTTCCTGGTCACGCCGCCGAGCTGCAGCATGCGGGTGACCAGCGCGTCGGGCGTGGGCACCCAGATCACGTCCTTGCCGGCCTGGCCGCTTTGCGGCTCGTAGGTCTCGACGTTGCCCTTTTGCGCCCAGGCGGGCGTGGCCGTCCACAGGGCCGCGGCCAGTGCGGCGCTGCCGATGGCGAGCAGCTGGCGGCGGCGCGGGGCCGGCGCGGGATCGGTTGGCGTCATGTCTCCAAACTCCTTGAGGGGGTTGATAGGCACGCCGGCTGCCTGACCACCGCGAGGCCGCCACAGCCGAGGCCGGCCCATCTTACAAGCCGCACCGCGCGGGCGCGGCGCGGGCCGCCATCAACCCAGTGCCGCCGTGGGCCGCAGCGCCGCCAGCAGGCCGGCGCAGGCGTCCTCGACCAGGTCGAGCACGGCCTCGAAGCCGTCGGCGCCGCCGTAGTAGGGGTCGGGCACCTCGGTGGCGCGGTGACGGGTGCAGAAGTCGGTCAGGCGGCGCAGCTTGTGCAGTTGCGCGGGCGGGCACAGGGCGCGGGCGCCGCGCTCGTTGGCGGCGTCCATCACCAGCACCAGGTCGTGGTCGCTGAAGTCGCGCGCCGTCAGCTGGCGGGCGCGCTGGGCGCTCAGGTCGAAGCCGCGGCGCAGCGCATGCTGCTGCGCCCGGTCGTCGGGCGGGCGGCCGACGTGGTAGTCGTGCGTGCCGGCCGAATCGACCTGGATGCGGCCGGCCAGGCCGGCATCGGCCACCATGCGCTCGAACACGCCGTGCGCCGTCGGGCTGCGGCAGATGTTGCCCATGCAAACCATGAGCACGCGCACGCCGGGCGCGTCGAGCAGGTGGGACAGGTGGGGGGAAGAAGGCAATGGGTTCATGTCTCGATGGTGGATAGCGCTGCGGGCCGCAAGGGTGGCGAAGGCACTGGGCTTCTTCGGCCCCCTGCCGACCATACCCCTTGCCCGCGCTCGTCCACCCGGCGCGGGCAACCAAGGGGCCATCTGTATCGAAAGGCGCTGGCTCAGAACGGCCGCTTGGGCCCGCCCGGCCCGCCAAAGCCCGGCGGCAGCGGCGGCAGGCCGGCGCCGCCACCCAGCATCCCGCCCAGGCCCTTCATGCCGCCCATGCGGCGCATCATCTTGGCCAGCGCGCCGCCCTTGAACTGCTTCATCTTGCCCTGCATCTGCTCGAAATCCTTGCGCAGGCGGCTGACCTCCTGCACCTGCACGCCGGCGCCGGCGGCGATGCGGCGCTTGCGGCTGGCCTTGAGCAGCTCGGGCTTGCGGCGCTCCTCGGGCGTCATGCTGTTGATGATGCCTTCCTTGCGCCGGATGTCCTTCTCGGCGCGCGCCAGGTCGGCGTCGGTGGCCTTGGCCGTCATCTGGCTGGGCAGCTTGTCCATCAGGCTGCCCAGGCCGCCCATCTGCTTCATCTGCTGCAACTGGCCCAGGAAGTCCTGCAGGTCGAAACCGCCGGTCTTGACCTTGTCGGCCAGCTTCTTGGCAGCCTCGATGTCGACGTTGGCCGTGACCTGCTCGACCAGCGCCACCACGTCGCCCATGCCCAGGATGCGGCCGGCATGGCGCTCGGCGTCGAACACCTCCAGGCCGTCGATCTTCTCGCTGACGCCGGCGAACTTGATCGGCGCGCCCGTCACCTGCCGCACCGACAGCGCCGCGCCGCCGCGCGAGTCGCCGTCCATCTTGGTCAGCACGATGCCGGTCAGCGGCAGCGCGTCCTTGAAGGCCATGGCGGTGTTGGCGGCGTCCTGGCCCTGCATGGCGTCGACCACGAACAGGGTTTCGACGGGTTTCAGCACGCCGTGCAGGGCCTGGATCTCCTGCATCAGCGCCTCGTCGATGGCCAGGCGGCCGGCGGTGTCGACGATGAGCACGTCGTAGAAATGCTTCCTGGCGTGGTCCAGCGCGGCGCGGGCGATGTCCAGCGGCTGCTGATCGGGCGTGGACGGGAACCAGTCGGCGCCGGCCTGGGCGGTGACGGTCTTGAGCTGCTCGATCGCGGCCGGGCGGTACACGTCGCCCGAGACGGTGAGCACCTTCTTCTTGCGCTTCTGGATCAGGTGGCGCGCCAATTTGGCGGTGGTGGTGGTCTTGCCCGAGCCCTGCAGGCCCGACATCAGGATCACCGCCGGCGGCTGCGCCGCCAGGTCGAGGTCGGCCACGCCCTCGCCCATGGTGGCGGCCAGCTCGCGGTTGACGATGCCCACCAGCGCCTGGCCGGGCTTGAGGCTGCCCAGCACCTCCTGGCCCATGGCCTTGTCCTTGACGCGGGCGATGAAGTCGCGCACCACCGGCAGCGCCACGTCGGCCTCCAGCAGCGCCATGCGCACCTCGCGCAGCATGTCCTGCACGTTGGCTTCGGTGATGCGCGCCTGGCCGCTGATCCGCTTGACCAGGCTGGAGAGTTTGTCGGTGCGGGTGGAGGCCATGTCGATGATCCAGCGCGGCAGCGCCGCGCAACACAGGAAACCAATGATCGAAAGGCCGCGGAGCAGGCCGTATCAGCGAACGCCGTGCCCGGACCTGCGCCGGGCACTGGCGTTGTCCCCCTTCAGGGGGGAAGGCGCGTGAGCGCCTCAGGGGGGTAAACTTTCCACATGATTCTAGCCAGCGCCACCCCCCTCGGCCTGCTGCTTGCCGCGGCGGCGGCGGGCGCCTACGCCGTGCCGGCGGTGGCGGCGCGCGCCATCGGCGCGCTGACGGCGCGCCGGGTGCTGCTGCTGGCCTGGGTGCTGCACGGCCTGCTGCTGGCC